>DASXSA010000139.1:0-8174 GCA_036506235.1 Candidatus Limnocylindrales bacterium
CAGATCTGGTCGCCGGTCCGCTGGAAGCCGAACATCGAGTAGAAGATGTAGAACGGGATCGTCGTCAGGCCGTGCGTCGCGTAGGCGGTGCCCGCCGCCTGGAAGGAGGCCATGGAGCCGGCTTCGGTGATGCCCTCCTCCAAGACCTGGCCGTCGGTCGACTCGCGGTAACTGAGGACCAGGTCAGAGTCGACCGGCTCGTAACGCTGCCCGAGCGCGGCGTATATGCCGACCTCCTTGAACAGCGGGTCCATGCCGAAGGTGCGCGCCTCGTCGGGGATGATCGGCACGATCCGCGAGCCGATCTCCTTGTCGCGCATCAGGTTGCGCAGCAGGCGGGTGAAGGCCATCGTCGTGCTGACCGCGATCTCGCTGCCGGCCTCGAACTCCTTGTCCACCTCGGGGGCCGGTACGGCCACTGGCTCTGCCCGCACCACGCGCTTGGGCATCGGACCGCCCAGGGCGCGCCGCCGCTCCTTGAGGTACTCGACCTCCTCCGAGTCCTCGGCGGGCCGGTAGTACGGCGCCTCCTTCAGCTTGTCGTCGGGGATCGGCAGCTCGAGGCGGTCGCGGAAGACCTTGAGCTCGGCCTCGGAGAGCTTCTTCGCCTGGTGGGTGATGTTCCGGCCCTCGACGCCCGGGCCCAGGGTCCAGCCCTTGATCGTCTTGGCGAGGATCACGGTCGGCGCGCCGGTGTATTCGGTGGCCGCCTTGTACGCCGCATAGACCTTCCGGTAGTCGTGGCCGCCCCGCCGGAGCTTGGCGAGGTCGTCGTCGGACAGGTGCTCGACGAGCTTTCGGAGGCGCGGGTCGGGCCCGAAGAAATGCTCGCGGATGTAGGCGCCGCCGGCGACCGAGTACTTCTGGAACTCGCCGTCGAGCGTGTTGTTCATCTTCTCGACGAGGGCGCCATCGGTGTCGCGCGCGAGCAGGTCGTCCCACTCGCGGGCCCAGATGACCTTGATGACGTTCCAGCCCGCGCCCCGGAACAGCCCCTCCAGCTCCTGGATGATCTTGCCGTTCCCGCGCACCGGCCCGTCGAGCCGCTGCAGGTTGCAGTTCACGACGAAGGTCAGGTTGTCGAGGCCTTCCCTGGCGGCGAGCGATAGCCCTGCCAGCGCTTCGGGCTCGTCCATCTCGCCGTCGCCCAGGAACGCCCACACGCGCTGGTTCGAGGTGTCCTTCAGCCCGCGGTTCTGGAGGTAGCGGTTGAAGCGGGCCTGGTAGATCGCAGCAAGAGGTCCGAGGCCCATCGAGACCGTCGGAAACTCCCAGAACTCGGGCATCAGCCGCGGGTGCGGGTAGGAGGACAAGCCCGTTCCTGGCCCGCCGGTCTCGCGCCGGAAGTGGTCGAGCTGCTCCTCGGTCAGCCGGCCCTCGAGGAATGCACGTGCGTACATGCCCGGAGCCGCGTGGCCCTGGTAATAGACCTGGTCGCCCCCGCCGTCGGTGTCCTTCCCACGGAAGAAGTGGTTGAAGCCGACCTCATAGAGCGACGCCGAGGACGCGTACGTGGACAGGTGGCCGCCGATTCCCGGGAATTGGCTGTTCGACCGGAGGACCATCGCCACCGCGTTCCAGCGGATGATGCGGCGGATGCGAAGCTCCAGCTGCTCGTCGCCGGGGAAGAAAGGCTCCTGCTCCGGGCTGATCGTGTTGATGTAGCGGGTCTGGGTCAGCGGCGGCAGGCCGACGTGCAGCTGCCTGGCGCGCTTGAGCAGCTTGAACATGAGGAAGCGGGCACGGTTCTCGCCCTCGTCCTCGACGACCTGCTCGAGGGAGTCGAGCCACTCCTCGGTTTCCTGGGGGTCGATGTCGGGCAGCTGGTGCTTGAACTCGTCGAAGTACATCGGCGTCAGGCAGACTCCAGACGAAGGGTCGCGTCGAGGACGTCCGGACGAAGCATAGGCTCGAGTCCCGGAATGCCTGTGTACTTCTCCTCGATGGCGGCGGTGACGGTTGAGATCGATTCCTGGCTCGTGACCGGAACCGCGCGCGCATTGATCGCCCGCCCGTCGACCCGGATGACCACGTTCGGGTCCGCCTGTGCCTCGCGATACCAGCGACCACGTTCACCTCTCACCGACCGGACGTACCCCTCGCCGGCGGCGACGACGACCCAGATGATCGTCCGGTGGGGGGTTCCATCGCTGGCGCGAGTCTCGATCGTGATCTCCTCGGCGGCATCGAGCGCGGCGAGATCCTGTGGGCTGAGGGCCATGCCGAGAGCGTACCGGATCGGTCTGGGCATCGCCTCGCCGGTCGCCGTCGCGGCAGGAGGGCTGGTAGCGTAGGGACGTGTCCGGCTATACCCGCTCCACGGCGCTGATCGTGGTCGACGTGCAGAACGACTTTGCGGATCCGGGCGGCAGCCTGTCCGTGAAGGGCGGCGCCGAGATCGTCCCGGGGATCAACCGTGAGATCGAAGCGGCGCGAGCTGCCGGCGCCCTCGTGGCGTATACGCAGGACTGGCATCCCGAGCACACGCCTCACTTCGCCCAGGACGGCGGCATCTGGCCGGTGCACTGCGTGCAGGACACATGGGGCGCGTCCCTGCACCCGGACCTGACGGTGGATGGTCCGGTCGTGCGCAAGGGCAGCAACGGTGAAGACGGATACTCGGGCTTCACGATGCGTGACCCGATAACAGCCGCGACCTCGCCAACCGAGCTCGAGGGCCTGCTTCGCCACGCTGGAGTGACCGAGGTCCTCGTCTGCGGGCTCGCGACCGACTATTGCGTCAATGCCACGGCGCAGGACGCCATCCGGCTGGGCTTCGGAACAACGGTCCTGACGAACCTGATCCGGGCGGTCGACCTGCAGCCGGGCGATGGCGACAAGGCGCTGGCGGAGCTGAGGCGGGCGGGCGCGCAACTCGCGGCCCGGGCCGAGAAGATGGCTGGGCCGGCTGGAGCGGGGCAGGCGGGGACCCGCTGATGATGATCCGGCTCGCTCGACTGGTGCTGGGTGCGACGCTCGTCGCGTGGGTCGCCGACTGGTGGGCGGGCGAGCGGAAGGACAACCTGCGCGACCTCGGGCTGTCCGGGCCCATCCGGTCTTCGATCCTCATCCGCGCGCCCATCGAGCAGGTCTGGGACCAGCTCGTCGACATTCCCGGACAGGTGCGCTGGATGCGCGACCTGAAGGCCGTGAGCGTCGAATCGCCTGGACCGATCGGACCGGGGACGCGCGCCCGCGGGAAGGTGCGAGTCCTGGGCATCACCGTGCCCGATTCCGTCGAGGTCACCGACTGGCAGCCACCTGAGCGATTCGGATATCGCCACCTCGGGCCGTGGCGCGGCGACGGAATCTTCTCGCTCACCCGTGCCGCCGACGACCTGACCCGCGTCGACTGGGAGGAGCGGCTCGTGCCACCGGCCCTGCCGAATCTCGGCGATGTCCTGCAGCACCTCGTCCTCGGCCCGATCTTCCAGGAGGACCTCGAAGGCCTGAAGTCGTTGCTCGAGGGCGGACGGACCGCCTGAGGTGCGGATTCACCTCATCGACGCGACCTACGAGCTGTTTCGGGCGCACTTCGCCCCGCGGCCGCCGGTGCTTGCCGCCGACGGCCGCAATCTGACGGCGACGTGGGGCCTCGTCGAGAACCTGCTCGCGATCCTTCGCGACGAAGGCGGGACGCACCTCGGCTCCGCGACGGACCGCGTGATCCGCTCCTTCCGGAACGAGCTCTTCCCGGGCTACAAGACCGAGATCGGGATGCCGCCGGAGCTGCTCTCCCAGTTCCCGATCGCCGAGCGGGCGATCGAAGCGCTGGGCCTGGTGCTGTGGCCGATGGTGGAGTTCGAAGCCGACGACGCGATCGCGGCGGCGGCCGCGCGCTGGGCGGACTCACCCGCGGTCGAACAGATCCTCATTTGCTCGCCGGACAAGGACCTGGCGCAGTGCGTTCGCGGCCAGACCGTCGTGCTACGCGACCGGAGGCGCGACCTCACGTACGACGCCGATGGCGTCCGCGCCAAATGGGGCGTTTCGCCCGAGTCGATCCCCGACTTCCTGGCACTCGTCGGCGATTCGTCTGATGGCTACCCGGGCCTCCAGGGTTGGGGCTCGAGGTCCGCTGCGGCCGTCCTCGCGCGATACGGATCCCTGGATGCAATTCCCCGGCGGGCCAGCGAATGGGACGTGCCCGGCGGCGTCCGGAGTGCCGTGACGCTGGCCGCTGTGCTCGCGGACCACTGGGACGAAGCGATGCTCTACCGGACCCTGGCCCGACTGCGCCTGGACGCGCCCATCCCCCAGCAGGACCCCGACGAGCTGCGCTGGCAGGGTGCACCGCGGGCCGCCTGGCGGGCGTTCTGCAACGAGATCGGCCTGCCGCGCCTGCTCAACCGTCCGCACCGCTGGCGCGAGGAGCGCGAGCCGGTCCCGGCGTAGCCGGCGCCTCCCGGATCAGGGATAGCAGCGTGCCGTGGTGGGCGGGGGGCGCGGCGAGGACGCCGGCGGCCCGGTGCGGCCGTCCGATGTCGAACCAGGGACCCCCGACCACGTCCGTGACGGTTGCGCCGGCGCGCTCGGCAATCAGCCCCGCGGCCGCGATGTCCCAGGCGGACAGCCCGCCCGACTGGATGAAGGCGTCGAAGCGACCGTTGGCCACGTAGGCCAGCGCGAGCGCCGCCGACCCCATCGACCTCGAGACGCGAATGCGCTTTCGAACGGCTCGAACCCGGGACCATGCCCCCCGGCCACCAACGGCCATCGAGACCACGTAATCGGCGAGCTTCTCCTTCTCGCTGGCAGCGACCGGGCGGCCGTCCAGGGTGGCCGGGCTGTCACGAGTCGCCGCGAAGGTCTCGCCGCGCGTGGGGTCGAATACCACTCCGGCCACCGGCGTGCCGTCGACGACCAGGGCGAGCGATACGCAGAAGATCGGAATGCCGTTCGCGTAGTTCACCGTGCCGTCGAGCGGATCAATGACCCAGATTCGCCCATGTCCGCGGTCGACCACAGAGCGTTTGCTCCCCTCCTTCGCCTCGATCGCCTCATCCGCCTCGGCCCTGCCCGGTTGGGCGACGTCCCCGGACTCCTCGCCCAGGATCGCGTCGCCCGGGTGGCGCGCGTGGATGCCCGCGATGATCAGCTCCTCGGAGAGGCGGTCGACCTCGGTGACGACATCGCGGGCGCCCTTGTAGTCGATCTGCTCGACGCGTTCGTAGCGGTCCATGAGCAGCCGCCCGGCCTCGTGTGCGAGATCGACGGCAAGCGCGAGGTCATCCGAGAACCGCGAGGGCGCCGTCGGCTCGGACGTGGCAGTCAGGGCGGTGGGGTCAGGGCCCGCTGCACTGGGCCTCGAGCGGCCGGACCTCGGTCCCCAGCTCCGTCGTCTGCCGCGAGAACGAGACCGTCGCTCCGGGCGGAACCTGCGGGCTCAGCAGGTAGGCGGATGGCGATGTGATGTCGCCGGGATCGAACAGCCGGCAGGTGCTCGCGCCCCCGGACGTCCCGCGATTCCGGACGGAGATCGTGACCGACAGGCCATTCCCGGCTGCGGCGACCCGCTCGACCGTCCCGTCGAACGGCCCGACGCCGGCAACGGCAAAGCGGCCCGCCACGGCCAGCAGCGCTACCGAGACAACGATCGCCAGGAAGATCGTGCCGTGGGCCTGCGTGGCGGCCGGCGCCTTGAGTCCCAGCGGGTTGCAGTTCTCGCACATCGACGTGCCGAGCGGGACGGTCGCTCCGCAACGAACGCACGATTGCGTTGGCTCTGGCTCGACGGCAGCCGCGCCCCCCGCGCCAGGCTTGATCGTCATCCGGCCCTCGTGCAGAACATCGCCGTCGATGGTGCCACGAACCTGCCGAACAGCGCGCCGAACCCGCCTCCACGCGGATGGGATGCCAGAATCTCAGCCCGGGAGTGAATGCGGACCCTCTACCACCTCTCAACGGCCGTGACGAGCGCGTCCACGTCGGCGGTCGTCCGAGCCGGCACGATCATCCGGTCCGCGCCCCGCGAGCGCCACTCGTCAGTAGCCGCGCGCGGCTCCTCGACCCATGGGCTGCCTCGCAGCGCATCCTGCCCCGATCGTCCACTGCCGAAGCCGAGCACGACCTGCACCTCCGACCGACGGCGCCCGTTCCGCTCGAGGGCCTCCCGCCACCGCGGTTCGAGCTCGGCGAACTCGTCAACCTCGGCAGCCCACCCGTCCCCGATCCGCGCCGCGAGCCGCACCCCGGCCGGCGAACCCGCGCCGATCAGGATCCTCGGTGCCGGGTCGGGAACTGGGAACGCCACCGCATCGCGCAGTCGAAAGAACCGTCCCTCATACGCCACCGGGCCACCGGTCCACAGGGCGCGGAGGACCGCGACGGCCTCCTCCAGCCGGGCGACGCGCTGCCCGATTGCCGGAAAGGCAATGCCGTACGCCTCGTTCTCCGCGGCGTCGCCGCCGGCACCCAGCCCCACGGTCAGCCGTCCGCCGGAAATCTCCTGCAGGGTTCCGGCCATCCGCGCCAGCACGGCCGGGTGGCGGATCATGACGTTCGTCACGAACGTCCCGATTCCGATCCGCTCCGTGACGGCCCCGGCGGCGGCAAGCGTGGTCCACTGCTCGAGGACCGGGTTCGCCTTCTTGCCGCGGCTGATGAAGTGGTCCCAGCACCAGATCCCGTCATAGCCCGCCGCGTCGAACCGCCGGGCGGACTCCAGCCACCAGCTCGCATCCGCTCCGATCGAGCCGAGGGCCACCCCAATCGGGAGCCTCGGCCGGGACGTGGCGTCCGGCGAGTCAGCCTCAGTCAATGCGGGTATCGAACAGCCGGATATCGTCGGGCGAGATCGCGTGCCCGTCGCCGCGCGTCGGTTCGAGCGCTTCCCGCGCTCCCAGCGCGTCGAAGTCCTGCGGGAACCGGCCGATCATGTCGAGGACCACCTTCTGGATCCGCCCCGCATTGCGCT
Organism: Candidatus Limnocylindrales bacterium; assembly: GCA_036506235.1. Lineage (GTDB taxonomy): Bacteria > Chloroflexota > Limnocylindria > Limnocylindrales > CSP1-4 > CF-16. The sequence goes on from DASXSA010000139.1 coordinate 6,917, forward strand.
GGAACACCTCGAGGACCGTGGCGGCGTCCACGGCTTCGGTGCCCTCCAGCAGCCCGGCGTCGTAGTCGGTGATGAGGCTGATGTTCACGACTGCCATGCCGAACTCCCTGCACAGGTACGCCTCCGGGTATTGCGTCATGCTGACGACTTCCCAGCCGGCATCCGAGAACCATTTCGACTCGGCCTTGGTCGAGAAGCGCGGGCCCTGGATGATGACGATCGTGCCCCGCTCGTGCATCGGAATGTCGTGCTCTCGGATGACCTCGGCGGCGATACGGCGCAGCTCGGGGTCGTAGGTCTCCGCCGGCGAGACGTGGGTCACGATCGGGCCGTCGAAGAAGGTGTCCGCCCGGCCCCTCGTCCGATCCACGAACTGGTCGCACAGCACGAAGTCGCCCGGGTGGACGTGGCGCTGGAGACTGCCTGCGGCGCACGGGCTGATCACGGCCCGTACGCCCAGAGCGCGGAACGCCCAGACGTTGGCGCGGTAGTTGATGCGGTGCGGCGGAATCGTGTGGCGTCGGCCGTGGCGCGGCATGAACGCCACCTTGCGCCCGGACACCTCGGCCAGGAAGACGCTGTCGGAGGTCGGCCCGTAGGGCGTATCGACCTTGACTTCGCGTACATCGTCGAGCAGCGAATAGAAGCCCGACCCGCCGAAGACGCCGATCTCCGCCCGATCCGTCGACCGCGCCCCCCCGCCGCCCCCGCCTCGATCGTTCGCCACTCGCGTGCCTCCTCCTTGAGCCACCGCAGGGCGGCAGACCGGGGCGTGATTCTATCCGGGGCTCGACTACGATTGCCGGATGGCCGACCTTGCGGCGAGCGTCCAGACCGACGGTGACGAGCTCGAACTGGCCGACTGGCGGCGGTCGGTAGCCGAGCTCTACGCGGACGTCCGGCGCCTCGGTGCCGACGATGTTCGGGCGGCGTTCGACCATTGGCGGGCCGTCCGCGAGCGGCTGTTCCAGGAGCATCCCCAGTCGCCGGTCCGGGCCGCCGAACGCAGCTCCTTTCGCGCGCATCACTTCGAGTTCGATCCCGCGCTCCGATTCGAGGTCGTCGTGGAGCCCGCGAAGGCCGAGCACACGACCAGGAGCGCGTCGCCGTTTGGCTCGCTCGACCTGCCCGTCAGTGCCGGTGGGACCATGCGCTTCAGCCTGATCGGCCGTGTCGAGATTCCCTTTGCGGAAGGCGAACGACAGCTCTCGCTGTACTGGATGGAGGGCTACGCCGGCGGCCTGTTCCTGCCCTTCCG
>DASXSA010000140.1:0-28667 GCA_036506235.1 Candidatus Limnocylindrales bacterium
ATGCCCGGCGACAACGTCGAGATGACCGTCGAGCTCATCACCCCGATCGCCCTCGAAACCGGCCAGCGCTTCGCCATCCGGGAGGGCGGCCGGACCGTCGGTGCCGGCGCCATCACCAGCATCACCGAGTAAGCCGATGCCCAAGCAGCGGATCAGGATCCGCCTCAAGGCCTACGACCACCGACTGCTCGATCAGTCGGCGGCCCAGATCGTGGAGACGGCCCAGCGGACCGGCGCCGACGTCGTCGGTCCCGTGCCGCTGCCAACACGCATCGAGAAGTTCACCGTCCTTCGCTCGCCGTTCATCGACAAGGACAGCCGGGAGCAGTTCGAGATCCGCACCCACAAGCGGCTCGTCGACATCCTGGATCCGAGCTCGAAGACGGTCGATGCCCTGATGCGGCTGTCGCTGGCGGCCGGCGTCGACATCGAAATCAAGATGTGATGACGCGCACGATGATCCGGCTCATGGCTGTGTTGGAACCTGCGCTCCCTCGCTCACGCACGTTCAAGTGCGCTTGCTCGGGTGCTCGGTTCCGCCTTGCCCTGGGCACGGCTGATCGTGCGCGTGGGGATTGCTCATGAGCATTGGACTCATCGGGCGGAAGCTCGGGATGACGTCGGTGTTCCAGTCTGACGGCACGATGGTGCCCGTCAGCGTGGTTGCCGTGGAACCGAATACGGTCACGCGGCTGCGCACGGCGGAGCGCGATGGGTACACCGCGGTCCAGCTCGGCATCGAGCCCAGCGCGCGCCTGTCCAAGCCCCGCGCCGGCCAGCTGGGCGACCTGCCAAAGGTGTCGACCCTGCGCGAGTTCCGCGTCGACAGCGTGGACGCGTACGAGGTCGGGCAGACCCTCGACGTGAGCCTGTTCGCGGAGGGTGACCTCGTGGACGTCACGGGGGTTTCGAAGGGCAAGGGCTTCGCCGGCCACATCAAGCGCCACCACTTCAAGCGCGGGCCGAAGACGCACGGTTCGGACCACCATCGCGAGCCGGGCTCGATTGGACCCGGCACCACGCCGGGACGCGTCTACAAGGGCATGCGCATGGCGGGCCATATGGGCGACCGTGGCGCGACCAGTCGCAAGCTGCGCATCGTCCGCACGGATCCGGAGCGGAACCTCGTGCTCGTCAAGGGCACGCTGCCCGGTGCCCGCAACGCCCTCATCCTGCTGAAGAAGGCCTGACGATGCCCGAAACCACCCTTTACGATCGGACGGGCGCGGCCGTGGGCAACGTGACCCTGGCGGAGGAGCTGTTCGCGGCGCCGGTCAACGAGGCCATCCTGCATCAGGCCGCGGTTGCCCAGCTGGCTGCGCGCCGCCTCGGGACGCACGACACGAAGACCCGCGGCGAAGTTCGCGGTGGCGGTCACAAGCCTTATCGCCAGAAGGGCACCGGCCGCGCCCGGCAAGGGTCGACCAATGCGCCTCATTACGCCGGCGGCGGCGTCGTATTCGGCCCTCATCCGCGCTCCTACGAGCAGCGACTGCCGCGGAAGATGAAGCGGCTCGCCCTGCGTGGCGCGCTGACCGCGAAGCTGGCGGACGACGCGATCCGCGTCGTCGACCGGTTCGGCCTGGAAGAAATCCGGACGCGCGAGCTGCTCGCCATCCTGGCCGCGCTCAAGGCCGACGGTCGAGTGCTGGTGGTGGCTCCCGGACGCGACGAGAAGCTCGTGCTGTCGGCCCGCAACCTGCCCGACGTCGACGTCATCCTTGCCGATTCGCTCAACGTCGTCGACCTGCTCAATGCCGACGTGGTGCTCATCGAACAACCCGCTCTCGAGCGCATGGCGGAGGTGTACGCATGAGCGTGCTGACCGCACAGGAAGTGATCATCCGCCCGGTCATCACCGAGAAGTCGATTGACCTGGCCGGCCGCGAGCCGGCGCACCGCTACACGTTCCAGGTGCACCCGGATGCCAACAAGATCCAGATCAAGGCGGCCGTGGAGGAGCTCTACAAGAAGGAGGCCGTCACGGTCGTGGGGGTGAACGTGCTGACCACCAAGCGCAAGGAGAAGCGACGGGGAACCCGGCGCGGCCGGATCACGGGCTACACGACCCCCTGGCGGAAGGCCGTCGTCACCCTGGCCGCGGGCCAGAAGATCGAGTTCTTCGAGGGAGTCTGAGCATGCCCCTGCGCAGTTACAAGCCAACCTCGCCCGGCCTTCGCGGGATGACGCGCGCGACCTTCGAGGAGATCACCACCCGCGAGGCCTACAAGCCGTTGCTCGAGGCGCAGAAGCGCGGCGCCGGCCGGAACAATGCCGGCCGACTCACCGTGCGCCACCGCGGCGGCGGCGAGAAGCAGCACTACCGCCGGATCGACTTCCGACGTGACAAGCATGGCGTGCCCGCGCGGCTGGCCACGATCGAGTACGACCCCAACCGGTCGGCGCGGATCGGACTGCTGCATTACCGCGACGGTGAGAAGCGCTACATGCTGCTGCCGCACGGACTGCGGGTCGGCGACGTGGTCGTGGCGGGCCCGGGTGCGGAGGCTCGACGCGGCAATGCGCTGCCAATCGCCAACATCCCGCTCGGCACCACGATCCACAACATCGAGCTCGTCCCGGGCCGTGGCGGCCAGATCGTTCGGTCGGCCGGATCGGCCGCTCAGCTGCTGGCCAAGGAGGGCGACTTCGCACAGATCCGCATGCCGTCGGGCGAGGTCCGTCGCGTGTCCGTCAAGTGCATGGCCACGGTCGGCCAGGTCAGCAACCTCGATCACGAGAATCAGAACCTCGGCAAGGCCGGCCGGGCTCGACACATGGGCCAGCGCCCCGAGGTTCGCGGCGTGGCGATGACCCCGCGCGATCATCCGCATGGCGGCGGCGAAGGGAAGTCCCCCGCCGGCATGCCACCCAAGACGCCGTGGGGCAAGCCCGCCATGGGCTACCGGACGCGGCGAGCCAAGACGACCGGGCGGCTGATCGTCCGTTCCCGACATCGCAAGTAGTGGGGAAGGTGTAGCGGCATGTCCCGATCGGTAAAGAAAGGCTGGTTCGTCGAAGAGCGGCTCAAGGGTCGCGTCGAGGAGATGAACAAGCGCAGCGAGAAGAAGGTCGTCAAGACCTGGTCGCGCGCGTCGGTGATCTTCCCGGACTTCATCGGCCACACGATTGCCGTCTACAACGGCAAGAAGCACATCCCGGTCTACATCTCCGAAAACATGGTCGGGCACCGCCTCGGAGAGTTCGCGCCGACCCGCACGTTCCGCGGGCACGGCAAGCACACCGAGCGCTCGACCGCACTCAAGTAGCAGGAGCAGCCAGACTCGTGCGCGTATCCGCCACTGCCAAGTACATCCGCGGCTCGACCCGCAAGGCCCACCTCGTGACCCGTGTCATCGTGGGCAAGCCGGTCGAGGAAGCAGTTGCCCTGCTGCGCTTCATGCCCCAGCACGCCGCGCGGGACGTCGCCGCGGTGCTCAAGAGCGCAACCGCCAATGCCGAGAACAATCACAACCTGTCGGCCGAAGATCTCTTCGTCGCCGAGGCCCACGCGAACGAGGGCCCGACGATGAAGCGCTATCAGCCGCGGGCCCAGGGTCGGGCATTTCCGATCCACAAGCCGATGACCCATATCACGGTCGTCGTCGAGGACCGGGAGGCCTGACATGGGACACAAGGTTCATCCGTACGGCTTCCGGCTGGGCGTTTCACGCACCTGGACCGCGAAGTGGTACCGCGACAAGGAATACACCGAGCTGCTGCAGGAGGACATCGCCATCCGCCAGCTCGTCGCGCGTCGGCTCGCGAACGCAAGCGTGAGCATGGTCGAGATCGAGCGGGGTATCAACCACGTGACCGTCACGATCCATACGGCCAAGCCGGGCATCGTGATCGGCAAGGGCGGTGCGAACGTCGAGGTGCTCCGCCAGCAGATCGGCGCCCTCTCGAAGAGCAAGGTCAAGCTCGAGATCAAAGAGATCCGCCAGCCCGAGCTCGATGCCTACCTGGTTGCGACCAACATCGCCCAGCAGCTGAGTCGCCGGATCGCCTTCAAGAAGGCCATGAAGCAGGCCATTCAGCGGACGATGAAGGCCGGTGCCAAGGGCGTGAAGATCGCCGTCGCCGGCCGACTCGGTGGCTCGGAGATGGGCCGCCGCGAGTGGGATCGCGAAGGCCGGATCCCCCTCGGCACGCTGCGCGCGGACATCAGCTACGGGCAGGTCCACGCGCACACGACGTACGGCCGGATCGGCGTCAAGGTCTGGATCTACCGCGGCGACATCGCGCCCGAGCGCGCGCCGCGCGAACTGGCAGCGACCGGTTCTGCGGCCGCTGCAGGAGCGGCCTGAGCCATGCTGATGCCTCGACGCGTCAAGCACCGCAAGGTCATGCGCGGTCGAATGTCCGGGCTCGCCAAGGGCGGCCACGACGTGGCCTTCGGCGACTACGGGCTCGCCACGCTCGAGCCGGCATGGATCACGAGTCGACAGATCGAGGCCGCTCGCCGGGCGATGACGCGCTCGGTGAAACGCGGCGGCAAGATCTGGATCCGGATCTTCCCCGACAAGCCCGCGACCAAGAAGCCTGCCGAGACCCGCATGGGTTCCGGCAAGGGCGCGCCCGACCACTGGGTGGCCGTCGTCAAGCCCGGCAGGATCCTGTTCGAGATGGCCGGCATCGCCCACGACGAGGCCGTCGAGGCCATGCGCCTGGCCGGCCACAAGCTGCCGGTCTCGACACGGGTCGTCACCCGGGAAGGCGTGAGGGAGGCGACGTCAGATGGACATCGATAAGGTCCGCGCGATGTCGGACGCCGAGCTGGAGGAGGCCCTCCGCGAGGCGAAGCAGGAGCTGTGGGGCGCGCGCTTCGCGCTGTCGACCCGACAACTCAAGGACTACAGCCAGATTCCCGCCGCCCGTCGGACGATCGCCAGGATCCTGACCGTCCAGCTCGAGCGGCGCACCGAACGGGCCAGGACGGCCTGAGCGCGAGGACCAGATGACAGGAGCACCACCGATCGGCGTGAACGGCAAGCGCAAGACGAAGGTCGGCCACGTGGTCAGCGACCGGATGGACAAGACGATCGTCGTGTCCGTCGAGCGGCTGGCCCGCCACCCGTTGTACAAGCGCGTCATCCGTCTCACGACCAAGTTCAAGGCCCACGACGAGGCCAACGATGCACACGTCGGCGACACGGTCCTCATCGAGGAGTCGCGTCCGCTGTCGGCAACCAAGCGGTGGCGCCTCGTCGAGGTGGTGGCGCGCGCCGGAGCGCAGGCCGGCGAGACGATCGTCGCCGAAGAAGCCGCGACGTCCGAGGCGATTCACGCGTCCGCCCATCCCGGTCGGCACCAGCAGGCCGAATCGGAGGCAGCCGCGGAGACGGGAACCGGGGAATCCGGCGCGGCGGGCGAGTCGGCTGCCGACGTGCCGACCGGGGGGGCGGCAAGTGAAGGGGAGCCTGGCGCCGACTCGGAGGCGGCCGAGGCGAGCCGATGATCCAGCCGTACAGCCGTCTCAAGGTCGCCGACAACACGGGCGCCCGCACGATCCAGTGCATCCGGATCATGGGCCGCTCCCAGAAGACGTCGGCCGGCGTCGGTGATGTGATCGTCGCCAGCGTCAAGCAGGCCATTCCCAACGCCGCGGTCAAGAAGGGCGACGTCGTGCGTGCCGTCGTCGTCCGGACGGCGAAGGAATACGGCCGCTCGGACGGCAGCTACATCCGCTTCGATGAGAACGCGGCAGTGCTCATCAACAACCAGGGCAACCCGCGCGGGACGCGAATCTTCGGTCCCGTGGCGCGCGAGCTCAGGGACCGCAATTACATGAAGATCGTTTCGCTCGCGCCGGAGGTGCTGTGATGGCGCGTGCGCCGAGAGTCACCAAGGTGCCCGAAATCCGCACGGGCGACACCGTCGTGCTGCTGGCCGGCAAGGACGCAGGCAAGCGAGGCGTCGTCGAGCGGGTGCTGCGCGAGCCGCGTGGCCGGTTGATGGGCTCGCGAAAGACCTGGAAGGTCACGACGCCCCTCGCCGAGAGCGCCGTCGTGGTGACCGGCCTCAACATCGCCAAGCGCCATCAGAAAGGCCGGCCGCCGCGTCCGGACCAGACGACGACGGGGCGCGTTCCCGCGTCGCAGCTGGGCGGCATCATCGACATCGCCCAGCCGATCGCGACGAGCAAGGTGATGCTTGTCTGCCCGGAGTGCTCGGAGCCGACGCGGATCGGACACGTCCGGTTGCCCAACGGCGACCGCGTCCGCGTGTGCCGGAACGGGCACCAGCTGGAGGCGAAGAAGGCATGAGCGGCCGCCTTCGCGAACGATACGGCCAGGAGGTCGTGCCCGCGCTCACCAGGCAGTTCGCCTACGGCAACGCGATGGAAGTCCCGCGGGTCAGCAAGGTCGTCATCAATATCGGCCTCGGCGAGGCGCTGACCAACGCCAAGGCGATCGATGCCGCCGTCGGCGATCTGGCGATGATCACCGGCCAGCGGCCGATCATCACCCGTGCCCGGCGCTCCATCTCGCAGTTCCGGCTGCGGACCGGCAATCCGATCGGCGCGAAGGTCACCCTGCGCGGCGAGCGGATGTGGGACTTCCTCGAGCGGTTGATGACGCTGGCACTGCCGCGCATCCGCGACTTCCGCGGCGTTCCGTCGAAGTCATTTGACGGTCGCGGCAACTTCTCACTCGGTATGCGGGAGCAGCTCGCGTTCCCGGAGATCGACTACGACAAGGTGGACCGCCTCCGCGGGCTGGAGATCAGCATCGTGACGACGGCGAAGTCCGACGAGGAGTCGAAGCGCCTGCTCGAGCTCCTCGGCATGCCCTTCGCCTCATGAACGGGCTCTAGGGGCGGGAGGAAAACCGATGGCCAAGAAATCGCTCGTCGCCAAGGCAAAGCGACCACCCAAGTTCAAGGTGCGCGGCTACCACCGCTGCACGGTGTGCGGCCGCCCTCGTGCCTTCATCCGTCGCTTCGCACTGTGCCGGATCTGCTTCCGGGAGCGGGCGCTCCAGGGTGAGCTGCCCGGCATCACGAAGTCGAGCTGGTAAGGGGGACCATGAACATCTCGGACCCGATCGCGGACATGCTCACGCGGATCCGTAACGCATCACGCGCACGTCACACGGAAGTCGTCGTCCCGGCCTCGCGGACGAAGCGGGAGATCGCCCGAATTCTCGTTGAGGAGGGCTTTATCGCCGACTTCTCCGAGGAGCGCCAGGGCCCGTCGATCGTCCTGCGGCTGACGCTGAAGTACGTCGATGGCAAGGCCCCCGTCGTCTCCGGGCTGAAGCGGATCAGCAAGCCGGGCCTGCGGGTGTATGCGCGCAAGACCGACATCCCGCGCGTGCTCGGCGGGCTGGGCATCGTGATCGTCAGCACGAGCCGGGGAATCATGACCGGCCAGAAGGCCAAGCAGGCACAGTTGGGCGGGGAAGTCCTCGCCTTCGTCTGGTAGCTCGCGATGTCCCGGATTGGACGACTTCCCATCGCCATCCCAAGCGGGGTCGAGGTCACCATCGACGGCCGCCGAATTGCGGTGTCCGGGCCGAAGGGCAAGCTCGAGCAGACCCTGCCGGCCGAGATGCGCGTCGCGACCGAGGACGGCCGCATCGTGGTCAGCCGCCCGAGTGACGCCAAGAATCACCGCGAATTGCACGGCCTGACCCGAACGCTGGTGGCCAACATGGTCACCGGCGTCACGACCGGCTATCGAAAGGGCCTCGAGATCACCGGTGTGGGCTACCGCGCCCAGAAGATCGGCGAGAAGCTCCAGCTGAGCCTGGGCTACAGCCATCCGGTCGAGATCGCGCCGCCGCCCGGAATCTCCTTCGAGCTCGAGAACCCGACCCACCTGTCGGTGGTCGGGATCGACAAGCAGCTCGTGGGCGAGGTCGCGGCCGCGGTGCGCTCCAGTCGCAAGCCCGAGCCGTACAAGGGCAAGGGTGTCCGGTATGCCGGGGAGCAGGTCCGCCGCAAGGCTGGCAAGGCCGGCAAGATCGGCGGCAAGAAGTAGCAGCGAACCAACAAAGGAATTCCGAACGATGACGCAGGTCGCAACCCGCGGCGCCGCCCGAGCCAAGCGCCACACCCGAATCCGCCTCAACCTGGCGGGCACGGGCGAGCGACCGCGCCTGGCGGTCTTCCGCAGCCTGAATCACATCTACGCGCAGGTCGTCGACGACACGTCCGGCAGGACGCTTGCGGCCGCCTCGTCGGTCGAGAAGGAGCTGCGAAGCTCCTCGGGGACCAAGACCGAGGAAGCCAGGATCGTCGGTCGACTGCTTGCCGAACGAGCCAGGACGGCAGGCGTACGCGCCGTCGTCTTCGATCGGGCCGGGTTCCGGTACCACGGGCGCATCAAGTCGCTCGCCGATGCCGCCCGCGAAGCCGGCCTCGAGTTCTGACCGAAGGGAGCACACGTGGCCAGGATCGATCCCAACAAACTGACGCTCGAGGAGCGCGTGGTCCAGATCAACCGGGTAGCGAAGGTCGTCAAGGGCGGTCGCCGCTTCTCGTTCAGCGCCGTGGTCGTGGTCGGTGATCGCGCCGGGCATGTCGGCGCCGGACTCGGCAAGGCCGGTGAGGTGCCCGAGGCGATCCGCAAGGGTGTCGAGGACGCGAAGAAGAACCTGATCCGGATCCCGATGGTCGGGACGACGATTCCGCACGAAGTTCGCCAGCAGTTCAGCGCCAGCAGGGTGCTGCTGAAGCCGGCCTCGCAGGGCACTGGCGTTATCGCCGGAGGGTCGGTGCGCGCCGTCGTTGAGGCCGCCGGCATCCGCGACATCCTGGCCAAGACTCACGGGTCGACCAACCCGGTGAACGTCGTTCGCGCGACGCTGGAAGCGCTCCGCGGCCTGCACTCGGCCGATGAGCTGTCGGCGCGGCGCGGCGTCACGCTCCGCTCGTTCATCCCCGGCCAGTCCGCCCCGGAGGCCACGAATGGCCGGTAAGCTGCGGGTGACCCAGACGAAGAGCACGATCAGCCACGTCGCCCGCAACCGGGCGACCATCCGCGCTCTCGGGCTGCGCCGGATCGGCGACACCGTCGAGATCACCGACAACGAAGCGACCCGGGGCATGGTCCGCCAGGTGCGCTTCCTCGTTTCGGTCGAGGAGATCGACGGCGAGCGAACACCGGAGAAGGCCGGCCGGAGAAGGCCGGCGAACCCCGGCGACACGAAACCGGAGAAGTGATGAAGCTGCACGAGCTGCGACCCGCCGCCGGGTCGCGGACGGCTCGGACCCGGGTCGGGCGAGGCATCGCCGCCGGAAAGGGCAAAACCGCGGGTCGCGGCACGAAGGGCCAGAAGGCGCGAGCAGGGGCCTCGATCCCGCCCTGGTTCGAGGGTGGCCAGACGCCGCTCCATCAGCGCATCCCGAAGCTGCGCGGGTTCCGGAACCCATTCAAGCTCGAATACGAGGTCGTGAACCTCGAGCGCATCAGCGCGCTCGTCGAGCTCGGCGCCCTTGAAGCCGGCGATCTTCCCGGCCGGGCGCCGAAGCCAGGCAGCAAGGCCGCGCCGGTAACGGTCAACCAGGAGATCCTCAAGTCCGTCGGCCTCGTCCGCAGCCTCGACAAGCCGCTCAAGGTTCTCGGCCAGGGAGAGGTGACGCGGCCGCTGTTCGTCGTTGCCGACGCCTTCAGCAAGAGCGCCGCCTCGAAGATCGAGGCAGCCGGAGGCACGGTGTCGGTGATCGAGATGCCGAAGCCGGGCGGACAACGGCGGCCTCGCGAGGCGGCTCAGGGAGCAGCTCCGGACGCTGCGGCGGGCGCGGCCGCGACCGACGCGGCCGTCGAAGAGCGTCCCACGAAAGCGCAAGCGCCTGGGACGGGAGCGCGCCGGCGCGCAAGCGGTACGGAGGAGGCTCATCCCCGCGATCGGGCGCCGCGTGCAACAACCGACGAGCGGGCCGGGGAGCATGCGGAGGCTTCCGCCGAGCCAGTTGGGACTTCCGCCCAGCCAGCCGAGGCTCCTGCCGAGCCAGCCGGGACTTCCGCCGAGCCGGCCGCGACTGAGCCCGCGGCGGAGGCCGGCAGCGCGGCACCTCAGAAATCGTCTCCACGGGGATCGCGCGCCGCTCGCGGCCGGGCGTCCAGAGGCGGCTCGAGCGAGCCCGCATCAGGCGAGCCTGAGTCAGGCGAGCCCGCGCCCCGAGCCGAATCCACCGGGTCGGCCGACGCGACCGACGAGCCAGCAACCGAATCCCAGCCCAGCGGCGACGCCTGACCCGTGTTCGACGCGCTGATCAACGCGTTTCGCGCGCCCGACATTCGGCGCCGAATCCTGTTCGTGGCGGGGGCGCTGATCGTCTTCCGCCTGTTCGCCCACGTCCCGGTTCCGGGCGTCAACCGCGACGCCCTGCAGGCGTTCTTCCAGGGCAGCGCCCTGTTCGGCTTGCTGGACCTGTTCTCGGGTGGCGGCCTGTCGAACTTTTCGATCGTCGGCCTGGGCATGAACCCCTACATCAATGCCTCGATCATCATGCAGCTGATGACCAGCGTCATCCCACGGCTCCAGGAGCTGAGCCGCGAGGGTGAGTACGGGCGCAACAAGATCAACCAGTACACGCGCTACCTCACCGTGCCGATGGCGATGCTCCAGTCGTACGGCTTCCTGGCCCTGCTCGCGTCGCAGTCCAACCCGCCGATCCTGACCACGCCGTTCGACATCTCGCGCTTCGAGACGCTGACCCAGATCGTGACCCTGACCGCGGGCGCGATCCTGCTGATGTGGCTGGGCGAGCTGATCACCGAGAAGGGCATCGGGAACGGGATCAGCTTCATCATCTTCGCCGGGATCGTCGGCCGCATTCCCAACGCCATCGGCAACTTCCTCGGCAGCCCCGACCTCGCGGCGTTCGCGATCTTTGCCGTGATCGGCGTGCTCGCGGTGTTCGTGATCATCTACATCCAGGAGGGCCAGCGTCGGATCCCGATCCAGTACGCGTCACGCGTCCGTGGGCGGCGTATGTACCAGGGCGGTTCGACCTTCCTCCCGCTCCGGGTCAATCAGGCCGGCGTCATCCCGATCATCTTTGCCATCAGCATCCTGCTCTTCCCGCAGCAGGTCGCCAGCTACTTCCAGAACTCCCAGGTCCCGCTCGTCGCCCAGATCTCCAGCGGCATCGTCGAATTCCTTAGCCCGCAACGCCCGGTGTACCTCGTGCTCTACTTCCTGATGACCGTCGGTTTCACCTACTTCTACACGGCATTCGTGTTCAAGCCCGATGAGACGGCCGAGCAACTCCGCAAGAACGGGGGTTTCATACCCGGCATACGCCCGGGCCGACCGACCCAGGAATACCTGTCGAAGGTCGCCTTCCGGATAACCGTGGCCGGCGCGCTGTTCCTCGGCATCGTCGCGGTCTCACCGCAGGTGGTCGCCGCGATCTTCCCAACCCTCGGCGGTATCGGCCTCGGCGGTACGGGTCTGCTGATCGTGGTCAGCGTCGTCGTGGAAACGATGAAGCAGATCGAGGCCCAACTCATGATGAGGAACTACGAGGGGTTCATACGCTGATGGGCCGGCAACCTCAGCGACGTTGGGCCCCGCGCTCACCGAGGTCGAAGGCCGAGCCCGTGCGAGGCCATTCGCCCGAGGTCTCCATACGTTGAGGGTGCTGGTTCTCCTCGGCGCGCCGGGCGCCGGCAAGGGGACCCAGGCCGAGATCCTCGCTCCTCGCCTGAACCTCCTGCACCTGGCTACCGGCGACATGTTCCGCGCCGCCGCGGAGCAGGGAACGCCGATCGGCCTGGAGGCGAAGGCGTACATGGACCGAGGCGAGCTCGTCCCCGACGACGTGACCGTCAGGATGCTGCTCGAGCGCCTGACGGCGCCGGACGCCAGGCAGGGCGTGCTCCTCGACGGGTTCCCGCGTACTCCGGCTCAGGCTGGTGCGCTGGATGCCGCCCTTGCGGAGCGCAACGCCGGCGTCGAGGAGGCCATCCTGATCGACGTCCCGCCCGAGGAGCTGGTGACCCGCCTGTCGGGCCGCCTCGTCTGCCGCGCGGGGGGCCATATCTATAACGAGATCTCGAAGCCGCCGCGGGTCCCGGGCATCTGCGACATCGACGGCTCCGAGCTGTACGAGCGAGAGGACGACAAGGTCGAGACGGTCCGTGCGCGCCTCAGGCAGCAGATCCCCGACCTGCTCGAGGTGTGCGACCACTACAAGGCCCAGGGCAAGCTGCGGACGGTCGACGGTACCCGGCCGATCGACGGGGTGACCGACGAGCTCGTCGCCGAGCTCATGCAGGCGAGCGGGAGTGCGCGCTGACGTGGTGACCCGCAAGTCCCGCCAGGAGATCGAGAAGATGCGGCGCGCCGGCCGAGTCGTCGCCGAAGTGCTCGCGCTGGTCGAGTCGGAGCTGCGACCGGGCGTGACGGCGGCCCGTCTCGACGGGCTCGCCGAACGCCATATGCGAGCTGCCGGCGCGGTCCCGTCGTTCAAGGGTTACCTCGGCGGCTGCCGCTACGGTCGCGGCCCACGCGCGTTCCCGGCGAGCCTGTGCATCTCCATCGACGACGAAGTCGTGCACGGCATCCCGGACGGGCGCGAGATCCGCGAGGGCCAGCTCGTCTCCATCGACGCGGGCGCGATCGTCGACGGCTGGCACGGTGACGGGGCCCGAACCTTCGCGGTCGGCGGTGTCGCGCCCGAGGCCAAGGCACTCGTCGACGCGACGCGGCTGGCCCTGATGGCCGGCATCGCAGCCGCCCAACCCGGCAACCGGATCGGCGACATCGGTGCGGCCATCGAGGACGTCGCGCTCTCGGCCCGCTACGGCGTGGTCCGCCAGTTCGTCGGCCATGGCATCGGCACCTGCATGCACGAGGACCCGCAGATCCCCAACTTCCGGGCGCGCGGCGACGGCGGGCGCGTCATCGAGCCTGGCATGTGCCTGGCGATCGAGCCGATGTTCACGTTGGGGGGCGACGAGGTCGACGTCGAGGCTGACGGCTGGACGGTGGTGACCCGCGACGGGGCGCTCGCCGCGCACTTCGAGCACACCATCGCGATCACCGAGGATGGACCGGAAATCCTGACCAGCGTCGGAGCTTCGGCGTTTGCCGGAGACCGCTCCGTTTGATACTCTGCACGTTCGTGTGCCGGTCAGGGACCGGCATTCGATGCGAGAAAGGGAACGTTTAGCGCCTGTGGCCAAGAAGGACGCGATCGAAGTGGAAGGAACGGTGATCGAACCGCTTCCCAACACGATGTTCGCGGTCGAGCTGGAGAACGGCCACAGGGTTCTCGCCCACATCAGCGGCAAGCTGCGGATGAATTTCATCCGGATTCTGCCCGGCGACCGTGTCCGGGTGGAGCTGTCGCCCTACGACCTCACCCGCGGCCGAATCACGTACCGGCTCAGGTGACCAACTGATTCGAGGAATCGTGAAAGTCCGAGCGTCCGTCAAGGCCCGCTGCGACAACTGCAAAGTGATCCGTCGCCACGGCACCGTGATGGTCATCTGCACCAACCCCAAGCACAAGCAGCGGCAGGGCTGAGCGAGTGGCGCGAATCGCCGGTGTCGACGTCCCGCGCGAGAAGCGGGTCGAAGTCGCGTTGACGTACATCTACGGCATCGGCCTGCCCACAAGCCAGAAGATCCTGGCGCAGAGCAACATCAACCCCGACACGCGGGTGCGCGACCTGACGGAAGAGCAGGTCAACCGCCTGCGTGAGCTGATCGACCGGCGCTACAAGGTCGAGGGCGACCTCCGCCGCGAGGTGGCACTCAACATCAAGCGCCTCATCGAGATCGGTTCGTACCGCGGGGTGCGCCACCGCCGCAACCTGCCGGTTCGCGGCCAGCGCACGAAGACCAACGCCCGCCAGCGGCGTGGCCCCAAGCGGACCGTCGGCGTCCGCCGCAAGAAGTAACGCCGCAAGAAGCAGCGAGGAACCTGCCAGGGAATGCCCGATCGCAAGAAGGCGACCAAGCCGCGCCGCCGCGAACGCAAGAACGTCCCCGCCGGACACGTCCACATCCAGGCGACGTTCAACAACACGATCATTACGATCACCGACCCGACCGGTGCCGTCGTGAGCTGGGGGTCGGCCGGAGTGGCCGGCTTCAAGGGCTCCCGCAAGAGCACTCCGTACGCGGCCGCGCTCTCGGCCGACGGTGCCGCCCGCCGCGCCATGGAGCACGGCATGCGCCAGGTCGAGGTCTACGTGAAGGGTCCCGGCGCGGGCCGTGAGCAGGCAATCCGCTCGCTCCAGGCGGCGGGCCTCGAGGTCAGCGCGATCACCGACGTGACGCCCATCCCGCACAACGGCTGCCGCGCCCCCAAGCGGCGCCGGGTCTAGCCCTCGCGATGGCCCGTTACACCGAAGCCGTCTGCCGCCTGTGCCGGCGGGAAGGCGCCAAGCTGTTCCTGAAGGGCAGCCGCTGCTACACGAAGAAATGCGCCTTCGAGCGGCGCCCGACGCCGCCCGGCCAGCACGGCGTCCGACGCCGCAAGGTCGGCGAGTTCGGTCTCCAGCTGCGCGAGAAGCAGAAGGTGCGCCGCGTCTACGCTGTCCTTGAGCGGCAGTTCAAGAACTATTTCGAGAGCGCGGAGTCGCGCCCGGGGGTCACCGGCGAGAACCTCCTGCGCATACTGGAGCTGCGGCTCGACAACGTCGTCTACCGGATGGGCTTCACCACGTCGCGTGCGCAGGCCCGCCAGCTCGTTGGCCACGGTCACTTCGCGGTGAACGGCCGGCCGACCAGCATCCCGTCATTCCAGCTGGCCTCCGGCGACCGGGTCGAAGTCCGCGAAGGACGGCGAAGCCGCGAGCCGTTCAAGCTCGCCCGCGAAACACTCAAGTCCCAGCAGACCCCGGACTGGCTGAGCGTGGACCCCGCCACGCTGTCCGGCACGGTGTCCGCCCTGCCCCGTCGAGACCAGATGCCGCTCGATCTCAACGAGCAGCTCGTGGTCGAGTACTACTCGAGGTAAGCCCCACACGATGATCGAGCTCGAAGCACCACACATCGAAAGCGTCGAGGAGCTCGGCGCCTACAGCAAGTACGAGGCCGGCCCGCTCGAGGCCGGCTATGGCGTCACCCTGGGCAACGCCCTGCGGCGCGTCCTGCTGTCCTCGCTTGAAGGCGCGGCGGTCACGTCGATCCAGATCCGCGACGTGTACCAGGAGTTCTCGACGATCCCGGGCGTCAAGGAAGACGTCACCCAGATCGTCCTGAACGTCAAGAAGCTCCGCCTGAAGAGCTTCGCCAACCATCCCGTGTCGCTCCGGCTCATGAAGAGCGGGGCAGGCGCGGTCACCGCCGGCGACATCACCGAATCGGCCGACGTCGAGATCGTCAACCCCGAGCTGGTCCTCATGACGATCGACAAGGATGATGTGACGATCGAGATGGACCTGACGGTCGAGCGCGGGGTGGGTTACCTCGGCGCCGAGCGGACGGAGGCCCTGCCGATCGGGGTCATCGCCGTCGACGCGATCTTCACGCCGGTCCGCAAGGTGAACTACTGGATCGACAGCGTCCGCGTCGGCCAGATGACGAACTACGACAAGCTGACGATCGAGATCGAGACGGACGGCACGATCAGCCCCGAGGAGGCCCTTTCGCGCGCAGCCGAGCGGCTGGTCCGCGAGTTCCAGAACTTCGTGAGCATCGGGATGCCGGTCGGGCCCGGCGATCGCGCCGCCGCAGGTGTGCCGCAGCTCCCGCCGAACATGCTCGACATGCCGATCGAGGAGCTGGACCTGCCCATGCGGGCGTACAACTCCCTCAAGCGGAACAACATCGTCAAGGTCGGGCAGCTCCTGCAGCTGTCGGACGACGACCTGCTCCGGATGCGCAACTTCGGGAAGAAGTCGCTCGACGAGATGAAGGAGCGGCTCCGGATGCGAGGCTTCATCGTCCCCGAGACCGAGTCCGACGAGCTCGACGGCCTGGGCGACGAGACGCTCGAGGACGGAGACGAGGAGGCCTGATCGGTGGCCCACCGGATCGACGGCCGCAAGCTCGGGCGCCGGCACGGCGCCCGAATGGCGCTCTATCGGAACCTGACGGTTTCGGTGCTGCGCTATGAAAAGATCCGGACGACGGAGGCCAAGGCGAAGGAGGTTCGGGGGCAGATCGAGCGCGTGATCGCTCTCGCGAAGCGAGGCGACCTGACAGCTCGCCGGGCCGTCCTCTCGGAGTTCCCGAACGAGCCTCTCGTGATCAGCAAACTGTTCGACGAGATCGCCCCGAAGTACGCCGACCGAACCAGCGGCTTCACCCGGATTGTCCGGGTCGGCCAGCGCGCCGGCGACGCCGCCCAGATCGTTCAATTGGAGCTTGTATGACCGTCGCCGCTCATACGGCTCATTTCCGCGTTGCCGCCCCCGCGCGAGCGCTCACGCACCACGAGGTGCGCTCGCGCTTCCTGCTCGGCGGCGCCTTGCACTGAGCTCGCCTGAGCGGCGACGAGGCAGTAAAGGCGTTCGAGAGAACGCCCCCGTGCGTTACACCGCAAGGGTTGAATACGATGGGACGGACTTCGCCGGGTTCCAGGCCCAGTCTGGAGCGCGAACGGTCCAGGGGGAGCTCGAAGCGGCACTCGCCAAGCTCAACGGCGGAGCGCGGCTCCGAGTGGATGGAGCAGGCCGGACCGACGCCGGGGTGCACGCCTCGGACCAGGTGATCGCGTTCACCTATCCGGGACGTCTCTCGGCCGAGGAGCTGGGACGAGCGTTGGACGCGCTCCTTCCAGCGGACGTCGCGGTTCGCAACGTGCGAACGGCGGCGGCAGGGTTCCATCCCCGCCACGCGGCACGGTACAGGGAGTACCGGTACACCGTGTGGAACGGACCGCGAAGCCCGCTTCGCGAGCGCTATGCGTTCGCGGTTCGGGTCCCGCTCGATACGGCAGCGATGGCGGATGCCGCGTCGGTCCTGGTGGGCCGGCACGACTTCACCGCCTTCGGTGCGCCGGTGGGCTCTTCTCCGGTTCGGACCGTTCACTGGATCCGGATCGGGCGCAGAGGCTCGGAGGTGACGATCGACGTCGCCGCCGATGCATTCCTGCAGGGGATGGTCCGTCGGATCGCGGCGGTTCTCATCGAGGTTGGTCGCGGTAACACAAACGAAGCGTCGGTCGCGCAAGCGCTGAAGGACAGGCGGCCGGCACTCGACGGGGCGACGGCCCCGGCGAAGGGCTTGTGCCTCAGACGCGTCGTCCTGGGGCGACGCTTCCGCACCGGCCGCGAAACACAAACGGCAACACATCAGGGAGAGCAGCAGACGCGATGACTGCGAAGACTTATTCGCTTTCCGAGAGCGAGATCGAGCGCGGGTGGTACGTCGTGGACGCGACGGATCAGACCCTCGGTCGCCTCGCGTCGCGGATCGCGCGCGTGCTCGAAGGTAAGCACAAGCCCTACTACGCCACGAACCTCGACTCCGGCGATCACGTGATCGTCGTCAACGCCGCCAGGGTCGCGGTCACGCGTGACAAGCGTGAGTCCAAGGTTTACGTCCGTCACAGTGGCTATCCCCAGGGCCTCAAGGAGGAGACCCTCGGTCATCTCCTTGAGCGCCGGCCCGAAGAGGTGATCCGGCGGGCTGTCAAGGGGATGCTGCCGCGCACGAAGCTCGGCACGCAGCAGCTCCGCAAGCTCAAGATCTATGCCGGATCGGACCACCCACATACGGCACAGCGGCCGCAGCCGCTCGACACACGAGGAGCACGATGACGACGCCTGCGTTCTACTTCGGGACAGGCCGCCGCAAGACGGCGATCGCTCGCGTCCGCCTGCTTCCCGGCGAAGGCGAGATCGTGATCAATGGCCGGACCCTCGACGAGCACTTCGGGAACGCGGTCAACGAGGCCGACGTGCGCATGCCGTTCCGCGTCACCGGCACGGAAGGCCGCTTCAACGCGATGATCAAGGTCGAGGGGGGCGGTGTGACGGGCCAGGCAGGGGCGATCCGACACGGTATCGCCAGGGCGCTGCTGCAGCTCGATCCCGAAGGCCACCGGCTCCCGCTCCGCCAGGCGGGACTCCTGACCCGCGATCCGCGGATGAAGGAGCGCAAGAAGTACGGCCTCAAGCGCGCGCGGAAAGCCCCGCAGTACACGAAGCGCTAAAAACCTGCGGCAGATGACTCGCGCGGGGCGTCGCCTCCGCGTTCGGTGCGCGAGCGGCAGCCTGCTGAGGGTGCCAGTTCAGAACGGCGACGGGGCGCGGCGACGTGCACGGCGGGCAATTGCACCGGGCGCATTGAAATCCCATCAGGTGCGCTCGGCTGATTGCCGGAATCGACTAATTCGCTGACTTGCCCAGCGTGTTGGTGTCGAAAGCGTTGCGCGGTGCGCAATCTCCCGCATCCGGGCATGACCCTAGGGAGCGTGTCAGCGAGAGCCATGACCTTCGGGAGGGTGACGGCGCGCACCGCCGCGCGTTAGGTTCGAGGTCATGAACGAGGCGGTGTTCGAGCAATACAAGGAGGCCCTGCGGCGCGGGCACGTCGCCGCGCAGCGAGGCCGCCTCGACCTCGCGATCGACGCCTATGCCGAGGCCGCCACACTTGCACCCGACCGTCCCGTGCCGCATGTCGGCCTGGGTGCCGTGCTCGTCCGCCTCGCGCGGTTGAAC
This sequence comes from Candidatus Limnocylindrales bacterium, assembly GCA_036506235.1. Lineage (GTDB taxonomy): Bacteria > Chloroflexota > Limnocylindria > Limnocylindrales > CSP1-4 > CF-16. Next base: position 18,581 of record DASXSA010000140.1, read on the forward strand.
GACGCGCTCGTCGCCTACGATCGCGCCCTCGACCGGGCTCCACGCGACGAGGCAGCGCTTGGGGGTCGGGCCGACGTGCTGGCGGCGGCCGGCCGGCGGGTCGAGGCGGCCGAGACGCTGGACCGGCTGTCCGAAGTTCAGGAGGCATCCCGGCGCGTGGCCGACGCGTGCGACTCTGCCCGACGCGCGCTCGAGCAGGCCGAATCCCGGAACCGACGCCGGCATGTCAAGGACCTCGTCGCGCGCCTGCACGAGATGGATGGCCAGGGCGCCGAAGCTGCAATCGCCCGAGCCATGGCGGTCCTCGAACCGCCCAGGCGCGGGACGCCCTCAGGTCGCGCAGCGGACGAACAGGAAGAGACGATTGGCGAGGCGGAGGCAGGCGCTGAAGAGCCGGTCGTACGTGGGGTCGAGCTGGCGGCCGATGCGATGCGCGCGCTTGACGCCGGCGACCGTGACGCCGCGCGCACGTGGCTCGTTGCAGCGGCACGGGCGCACGCGAGGGCAGGAGAGACCGACGCGGCACTCGAGAGCTGCTACCTAGTTCTGTCGTTCGCGCCGGACGACTCGGAAACGCACCTGGCCCTGGTCGACCTGTACCTCACGCGTGGCTGGCGCCCCCACGCTGCCGAAAAGCTGGCGCTGCTTGCGCGCATGGCGGAGCTGACCGGCAACGCAGAGGTCCGGGATCGGGTTCTGGAGCTTGCCGCGACGAACTTCGCGGACGATCCGCGCCTGGCCGCCCTGACCGCCTGACGACCGCCCTTGCGCGCCGCATGACGACCGCCCTCGCGCGCCGCATGCCGACTGCCTGACGAGCGCCGGTGAACGCCCGACGAACCTGGCGGAGCGCCATCTGAGCCCGGCTCACCGGCGACCGGCCAAGCCTCGTCGGCTACACTTTCCAGACGATGCCGCAGCTCATCCAGTCGATCCTTGATCAGGTTCGACCGACCACGCTGATCGACATCGGGATCACCTCGCTCCTCATCTACTGGCTTTTCAGCCTGATCCGCGGGACGCGCGCGGTCCGCCTCGTCATCGGTGTCAGCGTCCTGTTCCTCGTCTACGCCGCGGCGCAGGCGCTCGGGCTCCGGCTGCTGTCGCAGATCCTCCAGACCGGTGCCGTCGTCGGGGTCTTCGCGCTGGTGGTCGTGTTCCAACCCGAGCTGCGACGTGCCCTGGAACGCATCGGCCGGGTCGGGTCGCTGTCCTGGCTGGCCTCACCGGCGGCCCAGCGGATGGCCGAGCGCGTCGCGCGCGAAGTCGCGCGTGCCGCGGCCGTCCTGTCCGCGGAGGGCCACGGCGCGCTCATCGTGATCGAGCGCGAGACGGGTCTCGAGGAGATCGCCGAGACCGGCGTCATGATCCACGGCGACCTGTCCGCCGACCTGCTGGCGACGATCTTCATGCCCCGCAGCGCGCTCCACGACGGCGCGGTCGTGATCCGCGACGAGACGATTGTCGCGGCCGGCGCACTGCTGCCACTTGCCGAGACGACCGTCCACACGGAGCGATTCGGGACCCGTCACCGCGCCGCGTTGGGGATCACCGAGCAGACCGACGCGGTCGTCATCGTCGTTTCGGAGGAGAACCGGCAGATCAGCCTGGTCGAGCGGGCGCGCATCGTGCGCAACCTGAACGAGAGCCAGCTCACGCGAGCGATCACCGCGCTCCTGAACCCGTCCGGCAGCCGGCGCACGCTGTTCGGTCGGGGCCCTGATCGGCCTGAGGGCGTCGGCGCTCGTGCCCCGCGGCTCGGCCAGCTCGGTGGCATGGTCGCGCGGCGGCGCCCACGGCGCGGGGCGGCACCCCCGGAAGATGACTCGGCCGCCGCCGCCTCGGTGAGGCCCAGCCATTGACGAGGCTGGTCGCCTTTCTCTTCCATAACTGGCCGCTCAAGGTCGCGGCCGTGGTGCTGGCAACGGTCCTCTACGGCGTCTTCGCGCTGTCGACGAACGCGCGCGAGTGGCCCGGCGAGCTGACGATCGACGTCGTCCACCAGCCCGAGTCGGCTGTTCTGCTCGGACCCCTGCCGACGGTTACAAACGTCCGCTACTTTGCACCGCCCGATGCGGCGACCCGGGTTTCCCGGGCCACGTTCCACGCCCAGGTCGATCTTGCGGATGCGGCGCCCGACCCGAGCGGCTTCGTCGACGTCCCCGTGACCGTTGACTCGTCGGACGGGGCGATCAGGGTCATCGACTGGACGCCGCGCCAGATCCGCGTCCGTCTGGACCCGTTGCGGACCAAGACGGTCCCCGTCGTGGTTGACCACGGCACGGTGCTCAACAACCTTCAGGTACGCGATCCCGTCCTGGACGTCACGGAGGTGGGCGTGTCAGGCTCCGAATCGGTCGTGAGCCAGGTGATCGACGCCGTCGCCCAGGTGCGCATCGACCCGTCCGGCGTCTCCGTGGACCAGTCGGTCGACCTGATCGCGGTCGACGCCCGCGGTGAGCCGGTCGCGCCCGTCCGGCTGTCGCCCTCGAGCGTCCACGTGAAGATCCTCGTCGGCAGCCAGCTCGAGTCGAAGTCGCTGCCCGTCAATCCTGTCGTGAACGGCACGCCCGCCACGGGCTTCAACGTGCTGTCCGTGACGGTCAAGCCACTCGTCGTCTCAATCGAGGGCGACGCGCTCGTCCTGGCCTCTCTCGCGAAGGTCGACACGGCTCCCATCTCCGTCTCCGGCGCCTCAGCCGACGTCAACCAGACGGTCACTCTCAACCTGCCATCGGGCCTGTCGGCAATCGGCTCGTCGGACGTCCAGGTGAACATCCACATCGGCGCCGTGAAGGGGACGCGCTCGTTCAGTGCAGGCATGGTCCTTTCCGGCGCCCGTGATGACCGTACCTACGCGCTGTCCACCGACCAGGTCATCGTGACCCTCGGCGGCAACGTCAGCGACCTCGACGCCCTGCAAGGCAGCGGCTTCACGCTGACCGTCGACGTCGACGGGCTTGGGGTCGGGAGTCACGACGTTGTACCCAGGGTGAACCTGCCCACCGGCGTGGTGCTCATGGCGCTCAGCCCGGCGCACGTCGCCGTCACCGTCGGATTGCCGCCCGGTCCGAGTCCCTCACCCAGCGGTCCATAGCCGATGCCTCGCCTGTTCGGCACGGATGGGATCCGTGGCGTGGCCAACGTCGACCTGCGCCCAACGACGGCATTCGCGCTTGGGCGCGCCACCGCAAAACGGCTCGTGCGACCCGGCAACGCGATCGTCGTCGGCCAGGACACACGACGTTCCGGGGACATGTTCGTGGCCGCGATCACGGCCGGGGCGACCAGCATGGGGGTGGACGTCCACCGTACCGGGATCGTCCCGACGCCGGCTCTGGCCTACCTCGCCGGCAACGGCAGCTTCGCGGCGGGAATCATGGTCTCCGCGTCGCACAACCCTGCCGAGGACAACGGGCTCAAGGTCCTGGACGAACGTGGGCTGAAGCTCGACGATGCGGTCGAGGACGAGCTGGAGCAGCTCATCTGGCGCGCCGACGAGCTGGGTGGCGTCGATAACGAGCAGCTCGGCCGCTCGTTCGATGCCACCCGCCTGCTCGACGATTACCGCCGGCATCGGATGGAGCTCGCGCGGACGGTCGGCGCGAGCGGGACACGCGTCCTCCTCGATTGCGCGAATGGCTCCGGCGGCGTCGTCGGGCCTGAGATTCTGGCCGCCACCGGTGCCTCGGTCGAGGTGATCCACAACGAGCCCGACGGGGTGAACATCAACGTCAACTCCGGCGCGACGCACCCGCAAGTGCTCGCCCAGGCGGTGGTTTCACGGGGCGCCGACGTCGGCTTCGCGCTCGACGGCGACGCGGATCGGCTGATCGCGGTCGATGCGTCCGGGGCGGTGGTCGACGGCGACCAGGTGCTGGGCATCCTGGCCCTCGACCGTCTCGGCAGGCAGGCCCTGCCGAAGGGCGGCCTCGTCGTGTCCGTGCTGTCGAACGGCGGCCTGCAGTCGGTGGTCGAGGCCGCCGGCGGCCAGGTCATCCGGACGCCGGTCGGCGACAAGTACATCCTCGACGGCATGCTCGTGAGCGGCGCGGGCCTGGGCGGGGAGAAGAGCGGACATGTCATCGTGCTCGAGCACACGACCTCCGGCGATGGCATCGTCACGGCGCTGGAGGTGCTGCGCGTCATGGCCCGCCGCGGCGCGACCCTCGCAGAGCTGGCGGCGGACATTCCGCTCCTGCCCCAGCAGCAGCGAGCCGTTCCGGCGAGGCACAAGGACCAGTGGGAGGGCGATCTGGAGCTGCAGCGCGCGATTCGAGCAGCGGAGGGCCGGCTTGGTCCGTCCGGTCGCGTGCTCGTCCGTCCTTCCGGGACGGAGCCCGCGCTGCGGGTCATGGTCGAGGGCGAGGACGAATCGCTCGTTGGTGAGCTGGCCGACACCTTGGCTGACCTCGCAGGCCAGCGACTAAACTAGCCCCGCCTTGCGGTTCCTCCGCGGGCGACCACGGAGAACAGCATCCGCATGTGCGGCATCGTTGGCTACACCGGACCGCGCGAAGCCGGTCCGATCCTGATCGAAGGCCTTCGCCGGCTCGAATACCGCGGTTACGACTCGGCCGGCATCGCGCTCGTTGACGAGCAGGGCGACCTGTTCGTGGAGAAGCGGGCCGGCAAGCTGGCGGTGCTTCAGACTGCCATCGAGGACCGCACACCCCATGCGGCGATCGGGCTGGCTCACACCCGCTGGGCGACGCACGGGCGGCCGAACGATCTCAACGCGCATCCCCACCAGGACTGCACGGGCGACATCACGGTGATCCACAACGGGATCATCGAGAACTTCCGGGAGCTGCGCGATGAGCTCGAGAAGGAAGGCCACAGGCTGGCATCCGAGACTGACACCGAGGCAATCGCCCACCTGATCGAGGACGCCTACGGCGGCGACATCGCCGACGCAACGCGAGCCGCACTCGCCCGGCTGGAAGGTGCCTACGCGATCGCGGTCATGCATCGTGGCGAGGCCGACCGCCTCGTCGGGGCGCGGATGAACGTGCCGCTGGTGGTCGGCGTGGCCGACGGGGAGAGCTTCCTCGCGAGCGACGTCGCGGCGATCCTCGCCCACACCGACCAGGTCATCTTCCTCGAGGAGGGCGACGTCGCCGACCTGCGCCCGAGTGGGGTGACGATCACCGACATCGCCGGGCGGCCTGTCGATCGACCGGTCACGACGATCTCCTGGTCGGCCGAGATGGCCGAGAAGGGCGGCTACGAGCACTTCATGCTCAAGGAGATCCACGAGCAGCCGGAGGCACTCCGCCAATCGATCGCCGGCCGGGTCGGACGCGACGACCGGATCCGCGTCGAGGAGCTCGCGGCCCTGGCTGAGATCCTGCGGACCGTCAACCGCGTCGAGCTGGTCGCCTGCGGCACGGCTTACTACGCCTCGCTCGTCGGAGCGGCGGCGCTCCAGGACTGGACCGGGCTGCCCGCACGGGCGACCATCGGCTCCGAGTTCCGCTACAGCCCGCCGCCGCTCGGCCCGGACACGCTGGTCATCGCCGTCACCCAGTCGGGCGAAACCGCCGACACGATCGCCCCGACGCGCCTTGCGCGCGAGCGCGGCTGTCCCGTCATCGCGGTGACGAACACCGTGGGCTCCGCGATCACGCGCGAAGCCGACGCGGTCCTGTTCCTGCAGGCAGGGCCGGAGATCGCGGTGGCCGCCTCCAAGACGTTTGTGGCGCAGGTGACGACGCTGATCGTGCTCGCCGCCGGCATCGGCAGGATTCGGGGGACGCTCCGCGAGGACGAGGAGCGGGAACTGGCGGTCGCGCTGCGCCGCCTCCCCGAAGCCGCCCAGCGTGCGCTGGATTCGGCGGCCGGCGCAGCCGAGCTCGCGCGGCGGTACGTCAACTCGCGCGGCTTCATGTTCGTCGGGCGGAGATACGGCTACCCGGCCGCGCTCGAGGGCGCGCTGAAGCTCAAGGAGATCAGCTACATCCATGCCGAGGGGTACGCAGCCGGCGAGCTCAAGCACGGTCCGATTTCGCTGCTGGACGCCGAGTGCCCGCTCGTCGCTGTCGCCACACGGTCGTCGGTGTACGAGAAGCTCATCAGCAACGTCATGGAGGGCCGCGCGCGCGACGCCAAGGTCATCGCAGTGGCGACCGAGGGCGACGAGCAGATCGAGCGCTTCGCGGACGACGTCTGCTGGGTACCGGATACCCACGAGGCTCTCTCCCCGATCCTGGCCGTCATCCCGCTCCAGCTGTTCGCCTACCACACCGCGGTGGCGCGCGGCACGGACGTCGACCAGCCGCGCAACCTCGCCAAGTCGGTGACCGTGGAGTAGGCGATGTCGAGCGCGCCTCCGCAGACCAGCGAACTCGGGATCGACATCATCAAGGTCGATCGGATCCGGCGAACCCTCGAACGGTTCGGTCCGCGCTTCTCCGCACGCGTGCTGACGCCATCGGAGCGCCGCTACGTACGCGACCGGCCGGAGACCCTTGCCGGCCGCTGGGCGGCGAAGGAGGCCGCGTCGAAAGTCCTCGGCCTCGGCGTGCGCGGTATCGGCTGGCGGGACATCGAGGTGGAGCGCCTCCCGACCGGTCAGCCTGCCATCCGGCTCCACGGTCGGGCCGCCGCCCGCGCCGAGCAGCTCGGCATGGAACGGATTGCCGTGTCGATCAGCCACGAAGCCGACTATGCGGTCGCGATCGCGTTCGGCATTCGAACCGCGGGCGGACGTTTCCTGTTCCCGCCCGATATCGAGGAGCGGCTGGACGAGCGCGAGCGCCGGATCCTCGCTCGCCTCGAGCGCCTGCGGGCCATGAGCGCGGCCGCCGACGGAGCAGGCCGGACCGGGGCGGCCAGCGGTGACACGGCGATCCCCGACGCTGCCAGCCATGCGGAGGGCTCCCGTGCCTGACCGGGGACCGTTCGGGTTCGGCCGCCGACATGACGATCCGCCGTCGCCCGCGGCCGTTCCCGTCGTCGAGGGGGCCGTCACGCTCGATGATGCCGCCGCCGCCCAGCTCGTGCCCAAGCGTCCCGAACGCGGCCACAAGGGCACCTTCGGAAAGCTCCTCGTCGTTGCCGGTTCGCTCGACTACGCGGGGGCGGCGCTCCTCGTGTGCCGCGCCGCCGGCCGCGGGGGCGCGGGCCTCGTCACGCTGGCGATACCCGAGTCGCTCCAGCCGCTCTTCGCGGCAAAGGTCGTGGAGGCGACGACGATGGGCCTGCCCGAGGACGACGTCGAGGAGGTCGAGCCAGAGGAGGCCCTGGCCAGGATCCTGGACCACGACCACGACGCGATGGTCGTCGGCCCCGGGCTGCGGCCGGGGCTCTCCACCCGCGAGCTCATTGCAGCGCTGCTGGCCGTGCCCGACGAGCAAACCCCCGCGCCGGTCGTGCTCGACGCCGAGGCGCTGCGATCGCTCGCGTCGACCGACCGCTGGTGGGAGCACACGCGACGCCGCGCGGTCCTGACCCCGCACGCGGGCGAATTCGCGCGCCTGCGCGCCGGCAGCGGCCATGAAGCCGACACCGATGGCGACCTGGTCGCCGACGACACGGCGCGAGCCAGCGTCAGCCGGGCGGCCGCGGCCGAATGGGGCCAGGTCGTGGTCCTGAAGGGGGCGCGGACGGTCATCGCCTCGCCGGACGGGTCGCTCGCCGTCGCGCCGTTCGAGAACCCGGCGATGGCCAGCGGCGGCACCGGGGACGTCCTGGCGGGGGTGATCGGCGCGCTCCTGGCCCAGGGACTCGTTCCGTTCGCCGCGGCTCGCCTGGGTGTCTACCTCCACGGGCTTGCGGGCGAGGCCGTCCGCGACCGCCTCGGAGACGCCGGGTTGCTCGCCTCGGATCTGCCCGACCAGGTCGCATTCGCACGCAAGCGACTGGCCGCCCTGTCGCCGAAGACTCGCAAGCCGGTCGGGTTCGGCGTGCGGGAGGCATCGGCCGAAGGGCGCGAATCCGCGGCTGCCGAGGCTCCGCCTCCGGCCGAGGTTCGGCCGCCGGCCACGGTCGGTCGCCGCTCCTGATCCCGAAGCCGTCACGGCAGGCGCGACCCGAAGCTGGGGCGGTAACCGCTACGGCGGCCCCGGACCTGCCACCACTGCCGCGCACCGCGTGGCTCGCGATCGACCTCGATCGCCTCTCGGCGAACATTGCCGCCATCCGATCGGGCCTGCCCGACGGCGTCCGCCTCGAGCCGGTCGTCAAGGCCGACGCGTACGGGCACGGCGTCCTCGGAACGGCGAGCTGGCTCGAGACCTGCGCCGTGGACGGTTTCTCCGTCGCCACCCTGGACGAGGCGGTGGCGCTTCGTCGAGGCGGAATCAGCCTCCCGATCCTCGTCCTCTACCCGGTTCCACCCGATCTCGCCCTAGACGCGGCAGCCCTCGACATCGCGCTGACCGCGGGCGACATGGACCTGCTCGCCCGGACGCTCGCCGCCGTCCGACGCGGGCGGGCTGAGGGATCGGGCCACGGTCGCCCTCTCACGATCCAGGTAGAGGTCGAGACGGGCCTGGGCCGGGGAGGCTTCGACGAGCGCGATCTGCCGAACGCGCTTGCGGCGATCGCCGACACGCCGGACGTGAGGCTGGCAGGCATCTGGTCGCACCTGTCGGCCGCCGACGACCGGAGCCGGACGTCGGCGCAGCACGCCCGCTTCGAGCGCGCCCTGGCAACCCTGGGCCCCTCGGATCCTGACGTCGCACTGCGCCACATTGCGGCCAGCGGCGGGCTGCTGGCGGCGAGCGTCCCGCCGTTCGACAGCGTGCGACTCGGCCTCTCGACCTACGGCCTCATCCCCGACGGGCTGACCGCGGATCCGAGCCTCATCGCGGCCGCGCAGCGCCTCGAGCCGGTCATGTCGCTCCACGCTCGTGCGATCCGCGTCGTGGATCTGCCCACTGGCCATGGGGTGAGCTATGGCCCGAGCTTCGAGACCTCCCGGCCCAGCCGCATTGCGACGCTGCCGGTCGGCTACGGCGATGGCTGGCCCCGACAGCTTTCGAACCGCGCCGAAGCCCTCGTGCGCGGCGTCCGCGTCCCGCTGGTCGGAACGGTCGCGATGGACGCCGTCATGGCGGACGTGACCGACGTCCCCGGCCCACCGGTCGGCGTGAACGACGAATTCGTGCTGTTCGGCGAGCAGGACGGGCAACGGATCACGGCGCTGGACCTGGCGCAGAGGCGCACCACCATCTCGTATGAGGTGGTGACCGCGATGGCTCGGCGGGTAGCCCGGGTGTACTATCGCTCGGCCGTACCCGTGGGTCTGAGGACGCTCACGGAGGAGACCTACGCGTGGCGGTCATCGAACTCTGGAACGGAGACATCTGCGACCTCGAGGTGGACGCGATCGTGAACCCCGCCAACCCCTCGCTCTGGATGGCCACCGGCGTCGGGGGGGCGATCAAGCGCGCGGGCGGTGACTCGATCGAGTTCGCGGCCGTTCGACAGGGTCCCATCGATCTCGGAGAAGCGGTCGTCACCGACGCCGGCATCCTGGCCGCCCGACTCGTGATCCATGCCGTCTCGCTCGATCGTGATCGGCGGACGAGCGGGCCCGTCATCGCGAAGGCCGTGCGCAGCGCCATGGCGCGTGCGAGAGAGAACAACGTGACGAGCATCGCCTTCCCGGCGCTCGGCACCGGCGTAGGCGGGTTCCCCCTCGAAGAGGGGGCGCGCATCACGGTCAGCACCGTGCGCGAGGAGCTCCCGGCCACCCCGAGCCTCAACGCCGTGATCTTCGCCCTGCGCGGGGCGACGGCCTACCACGCGTTCGAGCAGGCAATGGCCGAATCGAGCACGGCCTCCGAGCAACCGCCTGGCGCGATCGCCGGGCAATCGAGCGAGTCGGTCGCATGACGCTCCCGCCGGAGCAGGTCCAGGAGCAGCGCGACGACCTGGTGGAGCAGGTGGCCCGCGAGATCCAGCTGCGCGGACTGACCGCTCCCGCGGTCCACTTCCTGCAGGCGAGCCGGCCATACCGGCCGCTCGGGCCGAACGCGATGCTGTTCTTCGATCCGGTGCTGCGCGGCCTGTTCGGCGGCGAGTTCGCGTCGGCGAGCGAGATCCTGGCCGACGACGACGGCATCGAGCAATTGATCGC
>DASXSA010000141.1:0-27048 GCA_036506235.1 Candidatus Limnocylindrales bacterium
TTCACGGTGCCTTTCATCGCCTTGACCAGAGACTCGAGTTTGCTACGCGCGACGCGATGGGACTGTCAGCCACGGACGCCGTTGTCCTGTTTTCGGCGTTGACCAACCCAGAACAGGGCGTGTTTGTGCTCCGGGCCCGCACGGGACTTCGTGCTTCCACGCTCAACTCGGTCCTGAACAGGCTTGAGCGCAAGCGGCTCCTGGCGCGCGCCCGTGAGAGCGAGGATCGCCGTTACTCGGAAGTCCGCCTCACGCCCGAAGGCCACGGATACGCCGAACTCGCCGAAGCAGCCATCCGCGAGCTGGACGAGGAGCTCGCGATCTGGCTCCCGGCCAGCCACCGGGAAGCTATCAGCTCGCTTTTCGAGGCGGCCGCGGCGTTGCCGGGGCCGGGGCGGCGGGCAGATTACTAGCGACTGAGCAAGTCGCGCTCCAGGGCGCGCATCGCGGCCTCCTCCGACGGCAAGGCGTGATCCCAGCCGCAGATGTGGAGGACGCCGTGCGTTACCAACAGCCGTAGCTCATCGGCGGCAGACCATCGAACGTCGCTCGTTTGGCCGCCCTGGCCCTTGCGGGCCTGGCGGGTCGCGCGCTCGACCGAGATGACGACGTCGCCCAGGTGCAGGCGGCGGCCGGGCGGGAGGGCAAAGCGGCCGGGCGGGGGGACGAAGCGGCCCGGCGGGGGGACGAAGCCGTCGGGCGTGCGGCCGATCTCGGTCTGGAAAGCCTCGGGCGGTAGGAGCGGGAACGACAGCACGTCCGTTGGTCCGGGCTCGCCCATGTGGGCCTGGTTGAGGGTCGCCAGCTCGCGATCGTTCGAGAGGACCACGCCGATTGACGACGGACGCGGGGCGCGAGCAGCCTCGAGCGCCGCAGCGGCGACGCGGGCGATTTCGGCGAGAGGGATTGGCGATCGGGCGCCTGGCCGATCGGTGATGTCGATCCGCCACGGCCCGGCGTAGCGTCTTCGCTCGGTCCCCCCGCCAGGGCTCGACGTGTCTACGTGTCCTCGCCGCCGGCGGCCGCGCGCCGCGACTCGAGCTCGACGATCTTGTTCTGCGGGTAGGCGACCCGCTGGTGATACATGCCCAGCAGCTGAGCGACGAACGCCTCGCGGATCCGCTCGACGTCGCGAAGCGTGAGGTCGCACTCGTCGAACTGGTTATCGGCAAGCCGCTCGTCGATGATGCGGCTGACCATCGCCCGGATCGTGGGCTCGTCCCGTGCCGACAGGGAGCGCACGGAGGCTTCGACGCCGTCGGCGAGCATGATCAGCGCCGCCTCGCGCGATTGCGGTTTCGGGCCCATGTGCCGGAACCGGCGTTCGTTGACGGCCTCGGCCGCTTTCGCGCCCTCGGCCGTCGTCAGCCCACCGTAGGGCGCCGCCGCATTCTCCCTGGCTCGTGCATAGAAGAAGCTCATGATCGCCGTCCCGTGGTGCTGTGGGATGAAGGCGATCAACGCGGTCGGCAGCTTCGCCTTGTACGCGATGTCGATGCCGTCCGCCACGTGCTGCTTCAGCACCGTTGCCGAGGTTTCCGGTTCGAGCTGATCGTGGATGTTCTCCGCGCCGGCCTGGTTCTCGATGAAGGCCAGCGGGTTCGCGAGCTTGCCGATGTCGTGGTAGTAGGCGGCGACGCGGGTAACCAGCGGGTCGGCGCCGATCGCTTCCGCGGCCCGCTCGGCGAGGTTGCCGACCATGATCGAGTGGTGGTAGGTCCCTGGCGTTTCGACCAGCAGCCGGCGCAGCAGCGGCTGCGACGGGTTCGCGAGCTCCAGCAACTGGAAGACCGTCAGGATCCCGAACAGGTTGCCGAGCACCGCGAACGTGCCGACCGCAGCCACGCTCGATCCGACTGCTGCTGCCACGGAGGCAGTCCAGAGTTGGAAGACCCCGGTGAGATCGTGTTCGCCAAGGAGGGCGAAGGTCGACACGACGATCACGTTTGCCACCGTCATCGCCACCGCCGCCTGGACGAACGGATTGAGCCGGTCTCCGCGCCGGACGGCCAGGATGCCGACGAAGCCGCCCACAAAGATGTAGGTGGCCATTTCGATGGAGCCGCCGTTCACCGCCCCGCCCAGAAGGGCGAGCACGGCAACGACAACAGTTGCGGCACCCGCGTCGAGGAGGATCGCGATCAGCATGCCCGCGGCAGCCACCGGTACGAAGTACGCGAGGATCGAGCGGCCCGCGGTGAGCTTGAGACCGAAGGTCGCTACGACGAGCATCAGCCCAACGAGGAGCAGCGCGTTGTCGCGATGCCAGAGCGAAGGCCGGAAGCGCCACACCCAGGCCAGGAGCATCGAAACGAAGATGGCGGCGAGCAGCGCCCAGCCGACCAGCTTCGCCGCGTCCAGCGAGGCCCGGTTGAGATCGAAGGCGTTGATCTTCTCGAGATCCTCTTCGGTGATCGGGTCGCCCTTGCGGACGATGGTCTGGCCTGTCCGGATCGTCGAATGCACGGGCGTCACGGCATCCTCGGCACGCTGCCGAGCCTGATCGGTGAGCGCCTGGCTGTAGGACGAGTTGGCGACGAGCAGCGGCTGCACAAGCGCAACGACGAGGTCGCGCTCCGGCCCGCCGAGGGCACTGTTCGTTCGCCCCCGCAGCTGCGATGCGGCGTTCGCGATGTCCGTATCACGCAGCTCCGTGCGCTCCACTTCGTCGATCAGGCGGGCGGCATCCGATCGAACCGCCTTCCATCGCTCGGGGGTCAATTCGAGGAGCGTGGCTCGCGCATCCCCAGCGAGACTCGGTAGGACCGACTTGAGCAGTTCCTGGCGCGCCTGGGGCTTGAGATTCGCCTGGAACGCTGCATCGGCGGCAGCCACGGAGCGGGCGAAGGCCGTTCCCTGCTGGTCCGCAATGGTCGCCGCCCGGTCAGGCGTGTAGTCGTACTGGAACGGAACCGCGTCGCGTGCAGCCTGGCGGGCGCGCTGGGTCGCAATCGTGCTGACCACGTCGAGGGTCCGCGGCGCCCGAATGTCCTCCGGGGCGACGTCGCCGGATTCGAGGCCGAGGCCTCTGGGCACGATGTCGGCGCCGAGAATCGCGGTCATTGCAGCGACGAGGAACGCGGCGAACACCGCAAGCCGGATGGCGTCCCGGCGCCGGAAGGGCGTGGCTCGTTCGGCGGGCGTGGCGAACATGGGAGGTCCGGTCAGCCGCGCGACGCGACGTCCGCGGCGGCGAGCCTCTCGGAGACGAGCGTACTGACGAGCTTGCCATCCGCGCGGCCGCGCGTGCGGGGCGTCAGCCAGCCCATCACCCGGCCCATGTCGCGGGGCGAAGACCCGCCGGTCGCGGTGATCGCCTCGTCGACCAGCGAGCGCAGCTCGGCGTCCGAGAGCGGCTGCGGCATGAACTCGGAGAGGATCGCGATCTCGGCCTGCTCCTTGGCCGCGAGGTCCTCGCGACCGCCGGCGCGAAACGCCTCGACCGACTCGCGCCGGGTTTTCACCTCGCGCGCGAGTACGCCGACCAGCTCCTCGTCGGTGAGCGGGCGCTGCTGGCGCTTCTCCGCGTTGTATGCCGCGTTCGTCGCCATGCGCAGTGTGTCGCGGCGCAGCACATCACCGGACCGCATCGCGGCGGTCAACTGCTCGCCGATCTGTTCTCGAAGTGTCACCGGAAATGGCACCTCAGCGGGTCCCGGCCCGCCGGCGTCGAGTGCCCAGCCGTACTGGGCGTCCGCCCCCCGTAGCGGGGCCGATCAGGCCTGCGGTGTTCGGGCGTTCTTCTTGCGCTTGGCTTCCTTGCGCTTGCGCTTCACGCTCGGCTTCTCGTAGTGCTCGCGCCGGCGAGCTTCGGCGAGAATGCCGCTCTGCTGGATCTTCTTGTTGAAGCGGCGCAGGGCGCTTTCGAACGTCTCGTTCTCACCCACGCGGACTTCTGCCAATCCGGGATCACCTCCCTCGGCCACGATTCTTCCGACGTCCGGCGGGCCGAGCTCCGGTCGGGCGGCCTCGACGGAGGGACACTCCCGCTCGAAGCGCGCGGAGTCTAGCCGAGCCCCGATAGTGGGTCAAACACCCTTCCGGATGACGAGTCGGGTGCAACGCCGGCCTCTCGACGGCGTCGAACAGACGTGGAAAGGCGCGGAGTAGGCTTCAGGAAACGATGCAAACGCTGATCGACCTCGTCGAACGGGCGGTCGCGAAGCGGCCCAATCAGCCGGCCCTGGGCGTGCGCGCTGACGACGAGAGCACCTTGCACTGGACCTACGCCGAGCTTGAGCGTCGGACCCTGATCGCTGCGTGGCGGCTCCGCGCGCTCGGCCTGCAACCCGGCGATCGGGTGCTCACCTGGTCGCCCTCGACGCCGCAGCTCCCAGCCGCGTATATCGGTGCCATCCGGGCCGGTCTGATCCTCGTTCCGCTCGACCTCCGGATGGCGCCCGACGCCGTTGGGCGCATCGCGCAGCGTGCGGAGGCTCGCCGGCTGATCATCGGGCACGGCCGCGAGGTCACAGATCCGAGCGAGGTCGGGCTCCAGGACTTCCCGACCACGAAGCTCGACGAACTGACCGCGGATCCCGATGAGACCTTTCCTCCGGACTGGGAGGCGCAGGTGCGTGCCTGGCCACGCCCAACCCCGGACACGATCTTCGAGCTGGTCTTCACGAGCGGCACGACGGGCACGCCGAAGGGCGTGATGCTCGCGCACGAGAATGTGCTCGCCTCGATCGGCGCGATGCACAAGGTCATCCCGGACATCCAGCACCGGATCGTCTCGTTGCTGCCCCTCTCGCACCTGCTCGAGCAGGCCGTGGCGCTGTTCTACGCGCTCGATGTGGGCGCCGACATCCTGTACGTCCGCAGCCGCAACCCGCGCACGATCTTCGAGGCCATCCGCGATCACCGGACCACGTCGATGGTCGTAGTGCCCCAGATGCTGGACCTGTTCTGGTCGGCGATCGAACGCGAAGTCGAGAAATCGGGCCGCTCCGAGGCCTTCGATCGGCTGCGGCGGATCGCCCGGCGGCTGCCGTACGGGGCCCGGCGCTGGATCTTCCGTTCCGTTCATCGGCGACTGGGCGGCAATTTCCGGCTGTTCGTGTCGTCCGGGGCGTTCCTGCCGCCGGCCGTCCAGCAGGCATGGGAGGACATCGGCGTCATCGTCGTCCAGGGGTACGGCGCGACCGAGACCGGCTTCGGTGCGTGCAACACGCCGAAGGACCATGGCCTCGGAACGGTCGGTCGCCCCGTGCCGCCGGTCCAGATGCGGCTCGCCGAGGACGGCGAGGTCCAGTTCGCCGGCCCCACCCTGTTCAAGGGCTACTGGCACGACCCCGAGGCGACGGCGGCCGCGTTCACTCCCGACGGCTGGTATCGCACCGGTGACATCGGCCGGCTGGACGGAGAAGGGCGGCTGATCCTCATGGGCCGCAGTCGCGACATGATCGTGCTGCCCAACGGCTTCAACGTCTATCCCGAAGACATCGAGAACGCCCTTCGCATGGCTGGTGTCCGGGACTCGGTGGTGCTCGAGGCCCGGCCCGGCCGGATCGAGGCGGTCATCCTCGCTCCCCGTGGCCGGTCGCCCAGGAGCGAAGAGGGCGATGGTGTCAGGTCGTCATTGCGCGACGACATCGACCCTCTGGTCAAGAAGGCCAACGCGAGCCTGGGCATCAACCAGCGCCTGGCCGGCTGGCGTCTCTGGCCGGATGAGGACTTCCCGCGGACCCACACGCTGAAGGTCAAGCGCGACCAGGTGCGCGCCTGGGTGGGTTCGGAGATGCCTGGGCCCGAAGAGGGCGTCAAGCGGGCGTCTGATTCGCGAGCCCTCGACGAGGTGGCCTCGCGCTAGCCGGCCCGCGGTCGGCCGTCCACCAGCCTGATGCCCGGGCTCAGCGGGGGACGTCGATGGGCGTCCCGATCGTGGCGAGCGCGTCGAAGATCTTGCCGGTGCCCGGGTCGGGCGAGTTCGCGGGCGACCACGAGAACGAGATCAGGGTGGTCCCCAGCTGCCGAATAAGGTGCCGAGCGTCCGGCGGGAACTGGGCGCGTCCATAGCCGGTGCCGAGATAGGCCGCAAGCTGCTGGCCGGCAGCGGCCGCAGTCGCCTGGTCTCGGAACTGGTACACGACCACGAAGCCGTGGTTTGGATCCTGCGGCAGGACGACCTGGAAGACGCTCCTGGGCGCGGTCGCGAAGTCAGGCGGCGCGGGCGGGTCGAAGGGAACGCGGGCATCACCGAGCTGCAATCCGGCGGCCCCTAGGGCACGCGCCATCTCGGCGCGGGTGAGCGCGATTACCGGAGAGATCGAGGCCGGCGCGAGCGTCGGCGTCGGGCTCGGCACCGCGTTCGGGGCGCCGAGGCCGCATCCCGCGAGCAGAACGGTCACCAGCGCGCCGAGGACTCGCAGGCTCACCCAGGCGGCCAGGTGAACGGCCGGCCGCCGAGGAGGTGCCAGTGGAGATGATCGACCGTCTGGCCGCCCCACCGCCCGACGTTCGAAACCAGGCGATAGCCGGAATCGGCGATCCCCTCGTCACGGGCGACCTGGGCTGCCACCGCGAACAGGTGGCCGAGGAGTGGGCCGTGGTCCTCCGTCAGCGCAGCCGCCGAGGGGATGTGTTCGCGCGGGATGAGCAGGATATGCGTCGGGGCCCGCGGGGCGATGTCGCGGAACGCAATGACCTGGTCGTCCGAAAAGACCTGCGCGGACGGCACGGTGCCGGCCGTGATCCCGCAGAAGAGGCAATCAGTCGCCATGTGGCCGTCGACGTTCGAGGATCGAGCTCTGGTGGGGCACGCGGCCGATTGTAGGTTGGCGAAGCTCGAGCGCGACCCAATCGCCGTCCGCCCATCTCCCCGATACCCCGAGGCCGGCGGCGCCAAATGCCTCGCGAACCTCGCGTTCGCGCTCGGCGAAGATGCCCGACGCCAGCAGTCGGCCATCAGGCTTGAGCTCTGAGGCCAGGTCTGCGGCCAGATCGACAAGCAACGACGCGACCAGGTTGGCGACGACGAGTTCGAACGGGCCGGCGCCGGACGGCAGGCTGCCCTGACGAGCGTGGAGCCGCTCGGTGAGCTGGTTGAGGCCGGCGTTCGTGGTGGTTGCCTCGATGGCGACGGGGTCGGGGTCGAGTGCCACGAGAGCTCCCGCCCCGAACAGCCCGGCGGCGATCGACAGGATCCCTGAGCCGCAGCCGACGTCAAGGAGGGCTGCGTCTGACCGAACCAGGCCCGCATCGGCCCATCGTTCGATCCCGGCGAGGCACAACTGCGTCGTCGGATGGAGGCCGGTTCCGAACGCCATGCCCGGGTCGAGCCGAATGACGACTTCGCCAGGTTTCGCCCTGTACCGTCGCCATGTCGGGCGGATGACGATCCTGCGGCCCGCCCGAAGGACGGGAAAGTGCCGCTTCCAGGCGTGCGCCCAGTCCGATTCGTGGACCAATCGGGTCTGGAGATCGCCGATGGGACGCAGATCGAAGGCCTGCAGGTGCCCGAGCGCCCGGCGGGTTTCGGCGATGGCCTTCCGGACCCGGCCTTGATCGATTCCAGGGAGGTAGGCCCGCACGATCGCGGGTGCGGTCGTATCGGTCGTGGCCGAAAGGCCGTCGGCCACAAGCTCGAAAGCCGGCTCGACGCTTACGCCTCCCGGTGCGCTCCGGGCGAGGATCTCGCTGACGGCTTCGACGGCTTCGAGGTCCGCGCTGACGGCGAGCTCGATCCATGTCCCCTCGGCGGATGTGCCGTCGGCCTCGATCACGGGCTCGGCGTCAGCCCGGCGCGAACCCGGCCTCAACCGAGGGCGTCGCGGACACGGTTGAGGATGCGACCCGACTGGTTCGTATCGATCGTCTCGCCGGACTCGGATGCGTACGTCTCGAGCAGCTCGCGCTGGCGCTTGCTCAGCTTCGTCGGGACGGCCACGTTCACGAGGACGTGCATGTCGCCGCGGACGCCCGTCCGCCGCAGGTGTGGCACGCCCCGACCCCGCAGCCGCAGCTCCGTTCCCGGCTGCGTTCCCGGCTTGATCTCGATCTCCTCGTCGCCCTCGATGGTGGGCACCTTGACGCGGGTCCCGAGAGCGGCCTGGGCGATGGAGACGTCGAGCTCGTAGTAGAGCTCCGTTGCCTCCCGCGTGAGCTTCCGGTGCGGCGCGACGTGGACGGCCACGTACAGGCTGCCGGCGGGCCCCCCGCGCGGACCAACCTCGCCCTCGTTCGAAAGGCGGATCTGGTGGCCCTCGTCGATGCCCGCCGGAATCGTGACCCGCAGCTTCTTGCGGCGCTCAACGCGGCCCTCGCCGCGACAGGTCTCGCAGGGCTGATCGATGATCCGACCTTCACCACGGCACCGTGGGCACGTCGCCACGTTGATCATCTGCCCGAGCATCGTCTGGCGGACGTTCCGCACCTCGCCCCGGCCGTTGCACTCCGGACAAATGACCGGGCTCGTGCCCAGCTTGGCGCCGGAACCGCCGCACGTGTCGCAACGCTCGAGCACGGGAAACTCGATCTCCTTCTCCGTGCCCTTGATCGCCTCCTCGAAGGTGATTCGAAGGTCGTAACGGAGGTCGGCTCCGGCGGCCGGGCGCCCGCGTCGGGCGGTGCCGGTTGCAGCCCCGCCGAAGAACGCGTCGAAGATGTCGCCGAAGCCCCCGAAGCCGGCACCGAAGCCTGCCCCGAACCCGCCCTCGCTCGCGACCCCTGCACGCCCGAACAGGTCATACGCCTGCCGGCGCTGTGGGTCGGACAGCACCTGGTAGGCCTCGTTGAGCTCCTTGAACCGCTCCGGAGCCGTGGGGTCCTTGTTGACGTCGGGGTGCCACTGCTGCGCGAGCTTGCGGTAGGCGCGCTTGATCTCGGCGTCGCTCGAGTCGCGCACCACCCCCAGGATTTCGTAGTAATCGCGTTCCGTGACCATCGCGCCGAAAGTCTACGTAAGGCGCCCCATGGGTGATGCGCGTGGCGTGGGAGGGGCGGCGGCCGGGCCGATCGCCGGGCCCGCCAGCAACGCGGCGCCACGGAAGACTCGTCGAGCATGGTTTCGTGAGCTTCCCGGGAACGTGATCTGCTGGCTTCGGTCGTGGCGCCTGGAACCACGACCCTTGGTCCTCAGGTCGCGGGATGTGGGTAGAAGATCGATTCTAGCCGCCCGCAGCAGGTTGTTTGATCTGAGAACCCCGCGCGGCCACGACTACCGCGAGCTCCTGTGCGCGTCGGAGGACCGCGTCGAGCATTGGAGCCGTCAACCGACCTGTGAAGACATTCTGCTGCGACGGGTGGTACGTGCCGATCAATCGGTAGTCGCCGACGCTGGTTTCTGCGCCGTGCCCGAACGCGGGCCTTGGACGCGTGGACGCACCCATCATCCCGAGGGCTCGCAGGACGCCGTCCCACGCGAAGGCGCCAAGGGCGATGATCGTGTTCACCGTACCGAGGATGTGCAGCTCCCGGACGAGGTACGGCAGGCAGTTGTCACGCTCCGCGGGCGTTGGCCGGTTGGCTGGTGGCGCGCAGCGGACCGTCGCGGCGATGTACATGCCGGTCAGCCGCAGGCCATCGTTCGGCGAAGTGCTGCTGGGCTGGCTGGCGAACCCGGTTCGGTACAGCGAAGCGAACAGGAAGTCGCCCGATCGATCGCCCGTGAAGATGCGGCCCGTCCGATTGCCGCCATGCGCGGCAGGCGCGAGGCCCACGGTCAACACACGGGCGTCGGGGTCGCCGAACCCCGGCAGGGGCCGGGCCCAGTAGTCGTCGTTCGCGTAGCGGGCGGGCCTGTCGCGGGCGACCTGCTCGCGCCACGCGACGAGCCTGGGGCAGCGCCGGCATTTGATGATCTCGGCGTTGAGCTCCTCCAGCTCGGCCGCCGTGTTCACTTCAGGAGTAGCTTGTCCAGCCGGCGTGAAACGATCGTCAGCCCGAGGACGCCCAGCAGGACGAGATACGCCGCATCCACGAGCATCACCGGGTCGAGCGCTCCTGTCGTGAGCCGCCGGATGAGGTCAGTGCCCCGGTAGAGCGGCGAGAACTGGATGATCGTCCGGAAGGGCTCCGGATAGACCGACAGCGGATAGAACGTCCCCGAGAAGAGGAAGACCGGCAGCACGACCAGCTGCACCAGGTCCAGGTCCTGCCAGGTTTTCATGAACGACGTCGCGGCCATCCCGAGCCCGGCCGCGGCGAAGCCAAGCAGGACCGATGCCGGCACGGCCAGCAGCCCCCAGAACGACGGCACGAGGCCCAGCAGCAGCACGACCACCATGAACCCGATCGCGTAGAGCTGGCCGCGGATCAGCGCCCAGATGATCTCGCCGAGCGCCACGTCACCCACCCCCAGCGGGGTCGCCAGGACCGCGTTGTAGACCTTCTCGTAGTTCAGCCGGAAGAACACGTTGAACGTGCTGTCGTAGACGGCGCCGTTCATCGCCGAGGCGGCCAGCAGCGCAGGTGCGATGAATGCCGTGTAGGAAATCGGATGCCCGTCGGGGCCGGGAACCTGACCGATCAGTGCGCCGAGCCCGAAGCCCATCGCCAGGAGGTAGAAAAGCGGCTCGAAGAAGCCCGACAGCAACGTCATGTATGTGCGGCGGTAGACGTAGACGTTGCGCTCGATCAGGAAACGGGCGCGCCAGCTTCCAAACGTGAACGCCGGTGCGATCCGGCTCAGCGCCGTCACTTGACGAGCCTCTCGCGGAACGTCCTGAGGGCAGCCCAGGCGCCGACGGCGAAGTACGCCAGCAGCACACCCGCGTGGATGACTAGCTCGGTCACTCCTCCCGTCCCCAGCGAGAGCTGCCTGGCAAGCGCAACGCCGTGGTAGAGAGGCGTGGCGTAGGCGATCGGATGGAGGAGCGCGGGCAGCTGTTCGACCGGGAAGAACGTGCCCGAGAACAGGAACAACGGGTTGATGATGAAGCGGAAGATGATGTTGAAGCCCTCCGCGTTCTCCTGGGTCGCGCTGAAGGCGGCGATCGGCGCCGAGAAAGCCATGCCCGTAAGAACGGCAGCCGGGATCGCCAGCAGGATGGCCGGCGATCGGACAGCCCCGAACAGCGTCATGATCACGACGAAGATCGCGGCGACCATCGTTAACCGGACCGCGATCCAGGCCAGCTGACCGACCACAATGTCGGTCACCGAGATCGGCGTGGCGAGCATCGCGTGGTAGCTCCGCACCCAGCGGATCGCAGCCATGACGGGGAATGTGGACTCGAACGTAGCGGTCTGCATGGCCGTTCCGGCGAGGAGGCCCGGCGCCAGGAAAACGAGATAGGGCACGCCGCCCAGCGCGGCGGCCGCACTCCCCGACTGGTTGATGAGCGCCCCGAGGCCGACACCGAGCGCAGTCAGGAACAGTGCCGGCTGCAGGAACGAGCTGAACAGCGACCCGCGGAAGGTGCGCTGATACGAGAGCAGCCGATGCTCGAAGACGTGGACGGCTGGCGCGGTCATGGCGGCCCCATCTGCGACCGACCGCGGTGCATCACTCGATCAGGCTCCGGCCGGTCAGGCGCAGGAAGACGTCTTCGAGCGTGCTCCGACGGACAAGGCTGCTCTCCGGCCGAAGGCCCCCGGCGTGCAGCGCTCCGACGGCCGCTTCGCCATCGGCAGCGTAGACAAGCACACGGTCCGGCAGCCGCTCGATGCGCTCGGCGCGACCGTCGAGGAGCTGGTCGAGCCGGCCGTCCAGTGAGTCGGCGGCGTCAGGCGGGAACCGGAGTTCGAGGACCTCGCGCGAGGAGTACTGGTCGATAAGCTGCCTGGGCGATCCTTCTGCGACGATCCGCGCCTTGTCCATGACGACCAGGCGGTCGCAGAGCTGCTCGGCTTCGTCCATGTAGTGCGTGGTCAGGACAAGTGTCGTGCCGCGCTGCTTGAGCCGGTAGAGGCGATCCCAGAGCAGGTGGCGCGCCTGTGGGTCGAGGCCGGTCGTCGGCTCGTCGAGCAGCAGGAGGCTCGGCTCGTTGATGAGCGAGCGGGCGATCGTGAGCCGGCGCTTCATGCCGCCGGACAGCGGCTCAACGGCCGACGTCGCGCGCTCCGCGAGCTGGACGAACTCGAGAAGCTGGTCGGCGCGGCGGCGCGCTTCGGCGCGCGGCAGGTCGAAGTAACGGCCGTAGATGACGAGGTTGTCGCGGACCGTCATCTCCTGGTCGAGCGTGTCTTCCTGGGGAACCACGCCGATGTGCGCCCGGATGCGGGCACCCTCGGTGGCCGGGTCCATGCCGAGCACGCTCAGCTCGCCGTCGCTCTTCGGCGAGACACAGCCGATCATCCGCATCGTGGATGTCTTCCCGGCGCCGTTCGGCCCGAGGAACCCGAAGGCCTCGCCCTCCTGGACGTCGAAGTCGACAGCGTCGACGGCCGTGAAATCGCCGAATCGTTTCGTCAGTCCGCGGGCGCGGATAAGCGGCGCGCGAGGAGAAGGAGTCTGGGCCATGGGCGGGGCATGGTACTCCGGCTCCCCGATCGTCGGCTTCCCCCGGCTCGCCGTGTGCGTCACCAGTTCAACCGTAGCCCGGGATCCTGCCAGTCGCCGTCAGGAGAGCGCCCGGCTCCCCCGCGCGAACGTCTTTCGTGTCGCGCACCGATGTGGAATCGAACGAGCCCGGCACGAGGTCCGAATCGTCGAAATCGGATCAGTGCCGGGCTCATTTGTTCAGCGTTCGATGCGCCGCTCGCACTCCGCCGTTGAAGCGGGGATACGCAGGTTGCCTAGACCTCCTTGTACTCGCCCTCGACCGTTTCTTCGCCGGCCGGGGCACCCTCGCCCTCGGCGGCCGCTTCGCCTTCACTGGACTCCGGACCTGCACCGTCGCCACCGCCCGGCGCGGATGCGGCCTGGTAGGCGGCCGTCGACACCCGCTGGAGCGCCTCGGCCAGCGCGGTCGCACCGGAACGCACGGCATCCAGGTCGGAGCCCTTCAGGGCCTCGCGCAGGGACGCGATCTTCGACTCGACATCGGCCTTGTCTTCCGACGAGACCTTGTCGCCGAGATCGTTGAGCGTTCGCTCGGCCTGGTAGGAGAGCTGCTCGGCCTGGTTCCGCGTCTCGACCTCGTCGCGCCGCCGCTTGTCTTCGTCGGCGTGCTCCTGGGCGTCGCGGACCATCTTGTCCACGTCGTCCTTCGAGAGCATCGAGGAGGCGGTGATCCGGACCTGCTGCTCTTTCGAGGTCGCCCGGTCCTTGGCCTTCACGTCAAGGATGCCGTTGGCATCGATGTCGAAGGTGACCTCGATCTGGGGCACGCCGCGCGGGGCGGGCGGGATCCCGTCGAGGATGAAGCGGCCCAGCGTCTTGTTGTCGGACGCGAAGTCTCGCTCGCCCTGCAGGACATGGACCTCGACCTGCGACTGGTTGTCCGACGCCGTCGAGAAGACCTGCGACTTGGACGTCGGGATCGTGGTGTTCCGGTCGATGAGCTTCGTCATCACGCCGCCCAGCGTCTCGATGCCGAGCGACAGCGGGGTGACGTCGAGCAGGAGGACGTCCTTGACCTCGCCGCCGAGAACGCCGGCCTGGATCGCGGCACCGACGGCCACGACCTCGTCCGGGTTGACGCCCTTGTGCGGCTCCTTGCCGTTGAACATCGCCTTGACCGCGTCGACGACGGCCGGCATCCGGGTCTGGCCGCCCACGAGGATCACCTCGTTGATGTCGGACGGCGCGAGGCCGGCGTCCTTGAGCGCGTTCTGGACAGGTCCGCGCGTCTTCTCGACCAGGTCCCGGACGAGCTCCTCGAGCTTCGCCCGCGAAAGGGTCATGACCAGGTGCTTTGGACCCGACGCATCGGCCGTGATGTACGGGAGGTTGATCTCTGTCGACATCGTCGAGGACAGCTCGATCTTGGCCTTCTCGGCAGCCTCCTTTAGGCGCTGGAGAGCCTGCTGGTCCTTCGCGAGGTCGATGCCCTGGTCCTTCTTGAACTCGGCCAGCAACCACTCGATGACGCGCTGGTCGAAGTCGTCGCCGCCGAGGTGGGTGTCACCGTTGGTGGCCTTGACCTCGAAGACGCCCTCGCCGAGCTCGAGGATCGAGATGTCGAACGTGCCGCCACCCAGGTCGTAGACGGCGATCTTCTCGTCGTGTTTCTTGTCCAGCCCGTACGCAAGGGCCGAAGCGGTCGGCTCGTTGATGATCCGCTTGACCTCGAGGCCGGCGATGCGGCCCGCGTCCTTGGTGGCCTGGCGCTGGGTGTCGTCGAAGTAGGCAGGGACCGTGATGACCGCGTCGGTCACCTTCTCGCCGAGGTAGGCCTCCGCGTCGGTCCGCAGCTTCTGAAGGATCATCGCGCTGATCTCGGGCGGGGTGTAGCTCTTGCCGTCCGCGAGCCCGACGCGGACGCCGTCCGACTTCGGATCCTTCTCGACCTTGTAGGGCACGAGGTCCTTGCTGCGCTTAACCTCCGGGTCGTCCCAGCGGCGGCCCATGAAGCGCTTGATCGAATAGACCGTGTTGGTGGGGTTGGTGACCGCCTGGCGCTTCGCCAGCTGGCCGACCAGCCGTTCGCCGGTCTTCGTGAATGCGACGACCGACGGCACTGTCCGACCGCCCTCCGCGGACGGGATGACCGTCGGCTCGCCGCCCTCCATGACGGCGACGACAGAGTTGGTCGTTCCGAGGTCGATTCCGATGATCTTGGCCATTTAGTCCTGCTCCTGGTCCCGTGCTGAATGTTCTGATCTCGATTGCTTCTGGTTTTCGTGGGCCTCGCCGGGCTCGCCTCCCGGCGATCCCGGCCGGCCTGATCCGTCTCCGTCCGATGCGACGGCGACCAGCGCCGGTCGCAGCACGCGGTCGCGCAGCTTGTAGCCGCGCTGCAGCTCGGCGACGACTTCGCCGACCGGCCGCCCCGTGTCGGGCACGTTGCTGATTGCCTCGTGCTCGCGGGGATCGAACGGCTTGCCGACCGACTCGAGCGGGCTGACGCCTTCGCTCTCGAGGAGCTGGCGCAGCTTGCGGTCGATTGCGGCAACGCCCTGTGCCCACGGATCGCCCGCGAACTCGGGTGGCATCGCCTCGATCGCACGGTCGAAGTCGTCGGCGATGGCGAGCACCTTGCGGATCAGGGACTCGCTGGCGAGCCCGAGCCACTGCTCGCGCTCCTCGCCCGTGCGGCGGCGGAAGTTGCTGAACTCCGCGCGCTCGCGCTGGAGCGCCTCGAGGTACTCGTCGGCCTGCTTGCGCGCCGCCGCTTCCTGCTTGCGAGCCTCGTCGAGCTCGCCCTTGAGCTGCTCGATCTGGGCGAGCAGCTTGGATGGCGAGACGTCGAGCTCGTCGATTCGTTCCTGGGCACGGGTGCGATGTGGCATGTCCGAAATCTCGTTGCGATGGGATGGGCGACCGTATCGGTCGCGTGGGCCGTAGCGGTCGCGTGGATTGCCGTCCATGTCAGGCGTACAGCTGGTCGACGAGCTCGTTCATGAGCCCGGATACGAAGCGGACCGTCCGGATGGCATGCGGATAGGCCATCCGCGTGGGGCCAAGGACCCCGACGACGCCCACGGCGCGACCCGGCCGGCCGTAGGGCGCCAGCACGAGTGACACCTCGCGCATCTCCTCGGGCGGGTTCTCGTGACCGATGAAGACGCGGACATGGCGTCCGCCCGCCACCGCCCCGAGCAACCGGCCGAGGTAGGCCCGGTCCTCGAGCGCCGAGAAGACGCGCCGCAGCTTCTCGCTCTCGGCGAACTCCGGCGCGGACATCACGTTGAGCAGACCGTCGCTGAACAGCTCGGCGATCATCGCGTCGTCGAACTCGCGCATCGTCCGCGCAACCCGCTCGGCGACCTTGCGGACGAGGACATTGGCGGGATCGTCGGAATCGAAGCGCTCCAGGCGCGAGCCGATCTCGTTTGCGGTCCGGTCGGCGAACGTCTCGTTCAGGCGTCGCGCGACCACCGACAGCGTGTCCTGGTCGGTCGGCTCGTCGAGGTTGAGCAGCGTCTGTTTGATCGTGCCCTCTCGCAGGACGAGCACGAGGCTGGCGAGCCGCTCCTGGATGGCCACCAGGTCGATCCGCCGCACACGCGCGGAGCGCGGCTTGGCGGGTGTCGCCAGGCCGGCCGCACCGGTGATCGAGGCCAGGGTCGTGGCAGCAAGGCGGAACCAGTGCTCGTTCGCGAACTCGACCTGACCGAACTGGTGCCGGATCATGAGCTGCTCGACCGGCGGAAGCGGCGTCGCGTCGACGATCGACTCGACGTAGTAGCGGTATCCGTCATCGGTTGGAATGCGACCGGCCGAGGTGTGCGGGTGGGTCAGCAGGCCTTCGTCTTCGAGCTCGGCGAGCACGTGCCGAACCGTGGCGCTGCTGACGCCAAGGCCGTACCGCGCGACGAGTGCCCGCGAACCGACCGGCACCGCGCTTGCGACGTATTCCTCGATGACGGCCCGGAGGATCGCCTGGGATCGGAGGTCCAGCGGGCCCGCGGGTCGTGTCCGACGCGCCAAGTTGGGCCTGCCTCCTGGTGGGAGCGGTGGGGTTTCAGGGCGTTAGCACTCTCGCCTCGTGAGTGCTAACCGCTTCACCGGCATGGTAGCAGTCGGCCGAACCGAGTGTCAACGCTCGCGTCTGCCTCAAAACAGGCGCTCGAACAGCGAATCCGAGAGCAGCCGACCTCGCGTCGTGAGCGCCACACGCTCGCCGGCGACCCGGAGCAGACCCAGGTCTGTCCCCCAGGCGGCGACCCGCGAGAGCGGCAGGTGGTCGAGGTCGGCGGCAGGCAGGCCGGCGTCCGTCCGCAGGGCGAGCATGACGCGCTCCGCCTCCGCTGTTTCCGTGTCGACCTCCTCGATCCCGCCGGGCGGCAGGCTGGCCGGCCGTCCTGAATGGGGCAGGAGTGCTTTCAGGTACGGCCCGAGCGACGCCGCGTTCCAGTGCCGGCTGATGCCGTCGAAGGAATGCGCTCCGGGCCCGACTGCCGCCACGGGTTCCCTCCGCCAGTAGGCGAGGTTGTGCCGGCATTCGTGGCCCGGCTGTGCCCAGTTGCTGATCTCGTAGCCGCGCCATCCGGCGGCCGCCAGACGGTCGCTGGCGTGCTGGTACATCGCGGCAGCGCGATCCTCGTCCTGGAGCGTGCGTGCGTGCGACCGCCAGCGCGCCGCACCTCGCCGCGTGGGCAGATGGTCGCCAAGCGGGCCCGTCAGGCCCTCGCGATCCGGATCCCCGAGCGCGAGCGCGTACAGCGAGAGGTGGTCGGGCGCAGCCGCCAACGCCTGCCGGAGGCTGTCCACCCAGCTGTCGGTTGTCTGCCCGGGGACGTCGTACAGCAGATCGAGGCTGAGGGAAGCGATCCCCGCCGACCGGGCTTCGGCCACGGTGTCGGCGACGTCTCCCGGCCGATGCCGGCGTCCAAGGACCCTCAGCTCGGCCTGATTGAAGCTCTGGGCGCCGATCGACATGCGCGTGATCCCGGCTTGGACGAAGGCTTGCGCGTCGCCCCGGTCGGCTGGGCCGGGGTTGGCTTCGACGGTGATCTCCGCGTCAGGGGCCAGGCCGAATCGTCCACGGACGATGTCGATCAGGCCGGCGATCTCGTCGGCCGGCAGCAGCGACGGCGTTCCGCCTCCGAAATAGAGCGTGGAGAGCGGCAGGCGGCCCGGGCTGCCGGGCGGGCCGAAGCGGGCGTCGAGGTCGTCCGCTCGCAGCCCCAGCTCGACCCGGGCGGCTGCCAGGAACGCCCCGACTCCGCTGCGTGGTCCGCGTGCGGCGCTGCCCGTGAATACGACGAATTCGCAATACGGGCACAGCGAGACGCAGAACGGAACGTGAACGTAGAGACCAACCGGAGCACGGGGCTCCACGCCGGTAGCGACGCGAGCCGCGCCCGGTGGAGCCTCAGCGATCGCCAGCGGCCGGATCCTTGGCGCCGACCACCCGCCATCCGTCGGGCGTTCGACGCTTCCGCTCGAGTTCCTCGGTCTCGCGGCCGCGAGGGGCCAGCTGACCGGCGTGGCCGGTGGTCAGGAAGACCGCGCAGCGCGTCACTGCATGGCCCAGGAACGCGCCCCCGATGCCGCCCACGACGACGGTGAGCCAGCCGCTACCGAGGCCGATGAAGAGCGTGAGCGCCAGCAGGTAGCGGTCGCGGCCAGGCGCGCCAAGGCGCGTGCACAGCGTGTAGACGAGCGCCTGCGCGACGATCGCGAGAAGGGACGGGACGCCGAAGCCGACCAGGTACGCCAACAGGATGCCGCGGAACGCGGCCTCGTCGATGAACGCGGTGGCGACACCATTCAGGAGCGCGCCGGGGTACTCGCGGATGTCCGGCAGTCGAATGTGACGGTAGCGATACAGGGCATACAGCAGAGCCTGGGAAGTGCCGATGACGGCGAAGATCAGGCCCCCGATCAGTGACGAGGCTCGGTCACCCAGGCCCAGGTAGAGCGGCTGCGTCGCCTCGAGCGGGTACACGTAGCGCGTCGCCACGATCAGGCCGATGCCCAGGACGTACCAGCTCAGTCGCCGGCGGAGGGGAGGCGGGCGGCCCTCTCTCCCCGCCTCGTCGTATTCGGCCGCCCCGAACCGCTGGGCGTCGAGGCGGAGCATGATCACGAGCAGCCCAAAGCCCAGGGCAACGAGGATGCGGACGGTGGTCTCGGGTTCCATCTGCGCTCAGCTGCGCAGGCCGACCGCGAGGCCCTTGGGCCGGCCTCCGAGCGTCATCCCTCGCCCATTCGGAGCATCGCCAGGAAGGCCTCCTGCGGGATCTCCACCGAGCCCACGCGTTTCATCCGCTGCTTGCCTTCCTTCTGCTTCTCGAGCAGTTTCCGCTTGCGGGTGATGTCCCCACCGTAACACTTGGCCAGCACGTTCTTGCGCATCGCCCGCACGGTCTCGCGCGCGATCACGTTCGATCCGATCGCGGCCTGAATCGGAACCTCGAACATCTGGCGTGGGATGAGCTCCTTGAGCTTCTCGACCAGCGAGCGGCCCGTGGCCTGCGCCCGCTCGCGATGGACGATGAGCGACAGGGCGTCCACTGGCTCGCCGTTGACCATGATGTCGACCTTGGCGAGGTTGGCCGGTCGGTAACCGGCCTCCTCGTAATCCATCGACGCATAGCCCGCCGTGCGGCTCTTGAGCTGGTCGTAGTAGTCGACGATGAGCTCCGCCAGCGGCATCTCGAAGCGCATCAGGACGCGTTCTGGGTCGAGGTACTCGAGCTCCTTGAACGCCCCGCGCCGGTTCGTCGAGAGCTCCATGAGCGGCCCGATGTAGGCGGCTGGCGAGACGACCGACAGGTTGACCCAGGGCTCCTGGATCTCCTCGATGTCGCCGGGCGATGGCATGCGCGCCGGATTGTCGACCGCGACCGTGCCCCGTCCCTGTGTCAGGACGACCAGGTATTCGACCGACGGCGCCGACGCGATGAGTTCCAGCGCGAACTCGCGCTCCAGGCGCTCCTGGACGATCTCCATGTGCAAAAGGCCCAGGAATCCGCAGCGGAACCCGAACCCGAGCGCGACCGAGCTCTCCGGCTCGTAGGTGAAGCTGGCGTCGTTCAGGTGCAACTTCTCGAGCGCGTCGCGGAGGAGCGGATAGTCCTCGCCGGTGACCGGGTAGAGGCCGGCGAACACCAGGCTTTTCGCCTCCTGATAGCCGGGCAGCGGTTGCGGTGCAGGACGCCGAACACTCGTGACGGTGTCGCCAACCTGGGCGTCGCGGACACTCTTGAGCCCGGTTGCCACATAGCCGACCTCGCCGGCACTCAGCTGCGTGACCGGCACGAGCTGGGGCCGGAAGACGCCGAGCTCGACGATCTCCGACTCGGCGCCCGAGGCCATGAGCCGCACGTCGTCGTGCTCGTGGAGGGTCCCGGCTTCCAGGCGCACGTAGGCCACCACGCCCTTGTACGAGTCGTAGTGGGAATCGAAAATCAACCCCTGCAGGGGAGCCTTGGGATCGCCGGTCGGCGGCGGGATCCGTTCGACGATCGCTTCGAGGATCTCGGGCACGCCGGTGCCTTCCTTTGCCGAGGCGAGGATGACCTCCTCGCGCGGGATCGCGAGGACGCGTTCGAGGTCCTCGATGACGAGGTCCGGCTGGGCGGACGGCAGGTCGATCTTGTTCAGGACCGGCACGATCGTCAGGTTCTCGCGCAACGCCAGGTGGACGTTCGCGAGCGTCTGGGCCTCGATCCCCTGGCTGGCGTCGATCACCAGGATGGCGCCCTCACAGGCCTGCAGGCTGCGGCTGACCTCGTAGCTGAAGTCGACGTGGCCGGGCGTGTCGATCAGGTTGAGCGCGTAGATCAGGCCGTCCCTGGCCGTGTACTCGAGGCGGACCGCGCGGGCCTTGATCGTGATGCCCTTCTCGCGCTCGAGGTCCATCGAGTCTAGGACCTGGGTCGTCATCTGCCGCGCGTCGATCGTGTGGGTCAGCTCGAGCAAGCGGTCGGCAAGCGTCGACTTGCCGTGGTCGATGTGGGCAATGATCGAGAAGTTGCGCAGGCGCGACTGTGGGATGGAACCAGCACGTTCGGCGGTCACGCCGACGATCATCACACGAAGGACGGCCGACGGGAGACCCCTGATCGGTCCGACGCTCGTCGGCATCTACTCGATGAGGCCGAACCCCCTCGCTGTTTCGATCGCCTCGGATCTCGTCCTCGCGCCGAGCTTTTGATAGAGCCGCCGCGAGTGTGTTTTGACGGTTTCGGGTGAGACGTAGAGCCGCGCCGCGATTTCCCTTCGCGATAGTGACGACGGCAGCAGCTGCAGGACGCTGCGCTCGGCGGGTGTGAGAGACGAGATCAGCCGATCCTTTGCCGTCTCCACGGAAGCCATCAGCGGTTGCATGACGGCCTCGACGCGCATTGGGAGACCGCCCGGGTCGCGGCTCGCGAGGACGAGCGTTCTTGCCTCGGCGGCGGAGGCGATGCTCCCATCCCGGTCGCCGATCCCCGCCAGGATGGTTGCCCGGGTAAGCAGCGCTGAGGCGCGCTGGAGCGGCTGATTGGGGCCGGTCAACTGCACTGCTCGCTCAATGAGAGGCAAGGCCCCCGCTTCATCACCGCTCGCCGCCAGGGCGGCCGCGAGTGCCTCGTGCGCGATGGCCGTGGAAACTCGATCGGTGAGGCCTGACCGTCCAGCGGCTCGGTACGCGCTGCGGGCTGCGACGAGACCGGTTCGGACGTTGCCGGCAGCCACCTCGAGCAACGCCCTGACACTGACTCCGAAGATGCTGATGAGCGGACGTCGCGCGTCGAACGTCAGGCCAAACGGCGCGAGGACCACCCGCGCAGCGTCCAGCTGCCCCGAGAGGTAATGGGAGTACCCGATGGCGACACGGCCAACGCCCTCCAGGTAGCGATTGTCCGGCCACTCTCTGATCGCGCGCTCGCCAGCGGCACGCGGCCGGCTCAGGTCGCCATGGAGAAAGGCCGCGCGAACGAAGAGGGCGCCCGCTTCCGCGGACGGAATGCCGGTCGGAAGGACATCACCGAAACCGACCGTCTCGAATTTGGCGACATGCCGCTCGATCTCCGTTTCGCTGCTGCCCGCCAGCCCAGCTTCGAGCGCCGCGACGAAACCCACTGCCGCGCGGGTTAGGCCGAGACGTTCGTAGTCGACGGCGTCGAGCAGCGAACGGAGCTCGGATTGGTGGCCGCCCCGGATGAAGACCAGGTAATGCCGCGCGATCAGATGACCGAGAAACTCGTGGTTCCCGGCCTGAAGCGCGTACCGCGATGCCTCGTCGAGTGTCCCATTTGCCTCGTGCCATCGCGCAGCGCGGTCAAGAAGAACAGGAACCCGGCCGGGTTTCGCCCTTCTTAATTCGTTCTGCATCGCCTCCCGCAGAAGCGGGTGATACCGGAACCACTCGTGTTGTTGGTCGAGGCTCGACACGAAGGCATACCCCCGCTCGAGCGCCTGCAGCAGGGCAGTGCTGTCGTCCCTGCCGGTCACCGCGTCGCACAAGGGGCCACTGAGTCGCTCGAGAACAGCGGTGTCTCTCAGGAACTCACTCACGTGCGGCGGTTGCGACGCGAGGAATTCGTCCCGGAGATAGTCGACGAAGAATGGGTGCGAGCCGCGGAAGTGTCGCAGCGCCTCCGGTCCGCCCTTGCCGCGGACGGCCAGGACCGCGAGGTTGAGTGCGGCAGGCCACCCGTCCGTTCGGTGCGCCACGGTAGATACGAGTTCGCGGTCAACTTGAGCACCGAGCGCCCGAGTCAGGAACTCGCCGACCTCGGCCTCCGAAAATCGAAGGTCCGCCGCGCTGATTTCCGCGACGCCGCCCTCAGAGCGGAGGCGACCGACGTCGAGCGGCGGGACCAGGCGTGAAGAGATGACCATCGACATGCGTGCGCTGTCGAGAATCGCCGCGACCAACGCGTGACAGGCGTCGCTCGCGATCGCGTCGTAATCGTCGAGGACGAACGTGAGGTGACCGCTATCCAGGGAGATGTCGTCGAGCAGCGCGGGGACAACGCTCCGGATGACATCGACATTCGGGTCCTGGAGAGCGGCAAGAGCAGCGGCGCCAAGCTTTGGGCGCGCGCGGCGAATCGCGGCAACGATGTACGTGGCGAACCTGACCTGATCGTTCTCGGAGGGCTCGACCGACAACCACGCGTGCGGTCGCCCAGTTTCCCGAAGCCAGGCGGTGATCGCCGTCGTCTTTCCGAATCCGGGCGGGGCGGTGACAAGGACGAGGGGGCGTGTGGCTGCGTTGTCCAGCAGAGACGC
This sequence comes from Candidatus Limnocylindrales bacterium, assembly GCA_036506235.1. GTDB lineage: Bacteria > Chloroflexota > Limnocylindria > Limnocylindrales > CSP1-4 > CF-16. The sequence continues at coordinate 22,661 of DASXSA010000141.1, forward strand.
GAGTCGGGGCCGCGCAACCGTAGATGCGTGCAGGACGGGTGGTTGCAAGCGGGTGCGCACGAGCAGCGGAAGGCCGGGCGCTCGGATCCCTCTCGTTCGCGGAGTTCTGGGAGTCATCGGGGGCGAGGCAGCGCGACGCGCGATTCGGATCAGGGATGCCGGTCGACGCAATCGGTCGACAGCACTTCCTGGTTGGACATGTCCCCCTCGAGACCAGCATGGGAATACGTCGGGCCTGTGTCGGCGGCAGGTTGCCGCCGATGGGCGTGGAGTGACTATACGGAGAGGCGCACGCGCACGCTTTCGTCCCGCTCGCTCATGCCTGGAGGGCCGTCAACAGGGCGACCCCGCTCGCGATGATCGTGACGCCGGCGAGCTGGTGGCGGGCCAGGCGCTCATGGAACAGGACGACACTGACAATGGCGGCGATCGCGGCGAACTGCGATGCGATGACCGACGAGATGGCGATGCTCCCACGAGCGCCGAGCGCGAACGCCGCGATGCCCACGACCTCCAGCACGCCTGAGGTGACGATGAACGGCAGAGCGTCCCGGGTGACAATGAAGCGCTGTGTGGCGAGCAGCGGCAGCGCGACGAGCACGACACCGGCTAATCGGGCCGGGATCACCGCCCAGGCGATCGGCAGCTCCACGCCAATCCGGCCGGTGACGTAGAGGTTCACGCCGAAGAACAGTGCGGCCGCGGTTGCCAGGATGGCCGCACGCAGTGTGATTGCTCGCTCGTCGGGACCTTCCAATCCTCCGATCGTCGCCTCGACCGCTTCGGTTTCGGCCGCGGTCAGCATCACGCCGGCCGCGATGATCGCCAGGAGGATGGCCGTTCCGGCGGCCAGCGCCTCACCCGCGGCGATGGCAATGACGGCCCCAAGGGCGCCCTCTGTCGACAGGATCGGGGCGACAACCGCGACCTTGCCGAGGCGCAGCGCTGCGTAGGCGAACAGCAGCCCGACGATGTTGCTGATGCCCGCCGCGACGAGCAATCCGATCTGTCCGGTCGTGGGGTTCGGACCGAGCCCGGTCGCGGCGATCACCGGGAGGCAGACTGCGAAACCGACCAGCATGACGCCGCCGAGCATCGGCCAGGCACCGATCAGCTTCGCGCCCCTCGACGACGACATGACCGAGGCCGCCCAGCAGAGAGCCGCCAGCGCCCCACCCAGGATCGCCTCCACTGCCGAGAGTCTTGCATGGGCGCTCGGTCTCGCGGGGCCTGACCTCGCCCATGGTCAGCTCAATCGCCCGCAACCGGTCCCTTTGCTACCATGCACCGTCGCGCCCGAGGCACGTACCGCTCCGAGGCGCCGCCGCCGACACCCTGCCCACCAGAGGTCTCAACTTGGCAACGAAGCCCCGCGGCTGGACCGGCGCACGTACGCCATCAGCCCTCAAGCGCGTCCGCACGGCCGACCGCCGCGAAACCATCAACACGCCGCGCAGGAGTGCCGCCAAGACGTTCGTGGCCCGCGCGTTGCGCATCGCTGCCAGCCCCGACGGCGGAGACCCGGCGGCCGCGCTTGCCGAGGCGATGAGCGCGCTCGACAAGGCGGCCAAGACCGGCGCGATTCACCGCAACGCCGCCGCGCGACGCAAGTCGCGTCTCGCGCTGAAGGTCAACGATGCCTTGGGCGGCGCACCCGTTCAGGCCGCGGCATCCAAAACGACCGGTCGGGCCGCCGCATCGAAAGCGGCCAAGGCGCGTGTCGCCGCCGCCAGGGCGACCAAGGCCAAGGGTGCTCAGACGGCAGCCGGGAAGGCGCGCGCCGCGCTGTCGAAGACGGCTCGCACGGAGGCTGGGCGGTCCTCCGCCGCCGGTTCGGCCGAAGGCGCGACCACTACCGCCCGCTCCTCGCGGACTGCCGCAACTCGAAGCCCCGCTGCCGCCAAACCCTCACGGCCGGCCGCGAAGGCAACCAAGCCGAAGACCCAAAGCCGACCACGGAAGAAGCCCGAGGCCTGATCGCTCAGGTTCGGCCGCTGCTCCTTCAGGTTCGGCCGGTCGCCAGCTCCGATTTCGGGCCCGGCGTCGGCTTCGGGCCGGCCACGCCGTAGAGGACGCCTCCCACCAGGCTGCCGGCGATGGTCACCAACAGCAGACGGCCTGCGGTCCCGAGTTGCTGGTTCCAGTAGAACGCAGCGAATGAGGCCGCATCCGTGACGCCGGCCGCCTCGAGTCGCGCACGGCCGCCTTCCTGTGCGAGGTAGCGCGCGTAGACGCAATCGGCGCCGGGAGTGCAGCTGAGCTGGCCGCCCTGGCTCAGATCACGGAACCCGTTGTCGGCCGTGAAGAAAAGCGCCTTCACGCCGACGAGCAGGATTGCCATGGCGAGCCCGGTCGCCAGCCCGGCGAAGACGGCATTCGCCACGATCCTCCGCCAGCTCCCTCGCCCCCGTCCTGATCGCTGGTTCGCGTAGTAGCCGATCAGGATGCCCGCCAGGGGAGCGAGCACCCAGTAGATGGGCTCGATGGGAATGACCAGCAGGAAGCTGACCGCCGTAACCAGAGCCATCCCGATGCCGACCCCGGCGGCCGCCACGGCCCCCTGGTCGATGAACCTGGTCACGCCGGGGCTGGAACTCGCGAGCCCGACGGAGCAGACGCGGGATCCGGACTCCGGGAGGCCGTCGACAAGGCGGCCCTCCCCAGGTAGCGCGCCCCTTCGCCGAGCTCCTCCTCGATGCGCAGCAGCCGGTTGTACTTCGCCACGCGCTCAGAGCGGGACGGGGCGCCGCTCTTGATCTGCCCGGTGCCGGCGGCGACCACCAGGTCGGCGATCGTCGTGTCCTCGGTCTCACCCGAGCGGTGGGAAACTACGGCCGCCCACCCCGCCCGCCGGGCGAGGGCAATGGCTTCGAGTGTCTCGCTGAGCGTGCCGATCTGGTTCAGCTTGACGAGGACCGCGTTCCCCGCGCCGAGGTCGATCGCGCGGGCGATTCGCTCGGGATTCGTGACCAGCAGGTCGTCGCCGACGAGCTGGACGCGCGCGCCCAGACGTTCGGTCAGTCGCTGCCAGCCGTCCCAGTCGTCCTCGGCCAGGCCGTCCTCGAGCGAGACGATCGGGTAGCGCTCGCACCAGTCGGCCCACAGGTCGATCAACCCGTCTGAATCGAGCGTCCGGCTCTCGCGCTCCAGCCGGTAGCGGACAGGCCCATCGTCACCGCCGCCTTCGACGAGCTCGCTCACCGCAGGGTCGAGCGCGAGCGCAACCTCTTCGCCGGGCCGGTAGCCGGCCCGCTCGATCGCCTGCAGGATGACCTCAACCGCAGCTTCGTTCGACGGGAGCGATGGCGCGAAACCGCCCTCGTCCCCCTGTCCCGTTGCCCGTCCCTGGCTGTGCAGGATGGCCTTGAGCGCGTGGAAGATTTCCGCTCCGGCGCGCAACGCGTCCGAGAACCGCTCCACGCCCACGGGCATGACCATGAACTCCTGGAAGTCGGTCGAGTCCTCGGCGTGCTTGCCGCCGTTCAGGATGTTGAACATCGGGACGGGCAGGACACGCGCGCCGGCCCCACCCAGGTAGCGATAGAGGGGCAGCTCGTGGGCGGCCGCGGCGGCATGTGCGCACGCCAGCGACGTCCCGAGGATTGAGTTCGCGCCCAGGGCGCTCTTGTTCGCGGTGCCGTCGAGCTCCAGGAGCACGGCGTCGATTCCCGGCTGGTCGGCCGCGTCGTAGCCGAGCAGTGCGGGCGCGATCGTCTCGTTCACGTTCGTCACGGCCGTCAGGACGCCCTTGCCGCCGTAGCGCGCCTTGTCGCCATCCCGCAGTTCGACGGCCTCGTGGGCGCCGGTCGAGGCGCCTGACGGCACGGCAGCCCGCCCCACTGACCCGTCGGCCAGGACGACGTCGACCTCAACCGTCGGATTGCCCCGCGAATCGAGGATCTCGCGCGCGTCGACGCTCTCGATGGCGGTGTTCACGCCTTGGCCCCGGACGGCTCACGCTCGCGGCGGGCGGCCTCCGCCGCCTCGTCCTCCCCCGCTTTCTCGCGGCCCGACTGCTTCGGTCGGTCCAGCAGTACGGCGATCCCCGGCAGCTCGCGGCCCTCGAGGAACTCGAGCGACGCGCCGCCACCTGTCGAGATGTGGGTCATCTTCGACGCTAGGCCCTGCTGCTGGATTGCCGCGACGGAATCCCCGCCGCCGATCACCACCGTCGCACCAGCGTCGGCCTTGTCGGCGAGGAGGCGCGCAATCGAACGCGTGCCCGCCCCGAAGACCGGGATCTCGAAGACGCCCACGGGGCCGTTCCAGAACACGGTCCGCGCGGGCTCCAGCGCGGACGCGACCAGCGCCTGGCTCTGCTTGCCGATGTCGACGATGTGCCACGAGGCGGGGATCTTCTCGGCGAGGAGCGTCTTGTATTCCGTCCC
>DASXSA010000142.1:0-16663 GCA_036506235.1 Candidatus Limnocylindrales bacterium
AGATCAGGGCGTCCGAAGTGGCCATAGGCGGCAGTCTGCCGGTAGATCGGCCGCCGGAGGTCGAGCGCGTCGATGATCGCGGCCGGGCGCAGGTCGAAATGCCGCTCGATCAGCGCCTGGATCTCCTCGTCCGGGAGCTTCCCTGTCCCGAACGACTCCACCTGCATGCTGATGGGGTGGGCAATCCCGATCCCGTACGCGACCTCAACCTCGAAGCGGTCGGCAAGGCCGGCGGCGACCACGTTCTTGGCCACCCACCGTGCCGCGTACGCGGCCGAGCGGTCGACCTTGGTCGGGTCCTTGCCGCTGAACGCGCCGCCGCCGTGGCGGGCCATGCCGCCGTAGCTGTCGACGATGATCTTGCGACCGGTGAGGCCTGCGTCGCCCATGGGCCCCCCGGTCACGAAGCGGCCGGTGGGGTTGACGTGCATGACCGGATCGCTCTTCCGGAGCTCGCGCGGGATCGTCGGCAGGATCACCGTCTCGACGATGTCCTGGCGGATGCGTTCCTGCCGCGCGTCGGGGTCGTGCTGCGCGGAGACGACCACGGTTCGCACCCTGCTGGGAACACCTCGCGCGTACTCGACCGTGACCTGCGTCTTGCCGTCCGGCCGGAGGTACGGCAGCTGGCCGCTCTTGCGAACCTCGGCGAGCCGTCGCGCCATGCGGTGGGCGAGCGCGATCGGGAGCGGCATCAGCTCCGGGGTCTCGCGGCACGCGAACCCGAACATCATTCCCTGATCGCCGGCTCCGAGCTCGTACGAAGGAGCCGCGTCTTCGCGCACCTCGAGCGCCGAGTCGACGCCCATTGAGATGTCCTTCGACTGCTCCTTGATGCTGACCAGCGTGCCGCAGGTCAGGTAGTCGAAGCCATAGTCGGCCCGCGTGTAGCCGATGTCCCGGACGGTGTCGCGCACCACGGCCTGGAAGTCGACGTAGGTCGACGTCGTGATCTCGCCGAGGACCATGACGAGCCCGGTCGTAGTAGCAGCCTCGCAGGCCACGCGGGCATTCGGATCGTCGGCGATGATCGCGTCCAGGATCGCGTCGCTCACCTGGTCGCACATCTTGTCCGGGTGGCCCTCGGTGACCGATTCCGAGGTGAAGAGGTACTGCTCGGCCTCGACGATGCTGGGCATCCTGCTCCCTGTGCGGCGGTCGCTCGGGATGATTCCGACCGCGTGGATCCGGCGACGGGTGGCAGGGTAGCACCTCGCCGGAGGGGTTCCAGTGCCACCCGAGAGTCCCATTCGCCAGACCTCTAGACTCACGGCGTGACCGCGACCGAGGCCCCGACCGACCGCTCGTACGCCGAAGAGCTGGATGCGGGCGATCCTTTAGCCGCGTTCCGGGAGCGGTTCGTGATCGACGATCCGGGCCTGATCTACCTCGACGGCAACTCCCTTGGGCGGCTGCCCAGGTCGACGCAGGCTCGCCTCCGCCAGCTGATCGACAGCGAATGGGGCCGGGAGCTCATCGACGGCTGGGATCGCTGGCTGGCGCTGCCGATGACAGTAGGCGACCTGATCGGGACGGAGCTGCTGGGCGCGCGACCGGGAGAAGTCGTGGTAGCCGATTCCACGACGATCAACTTCTATCGCCTGGCAACCGCCGCCCTCGACGCCCGGAGCGGCCGCCGCGCCATCCTGACCGACCGCCCCAACTTCCCGACCGACCGGTACGTGCTCCAGGGTGTCGCCGCGGCACGTGATCTCGCCGTCCGGTGGCTGGAACCCGACCCCGTCCAGGGGACGCAGCCGCGCGACGTGGAGGCCGCGCTGGACGGAGACGTCGCGCTCGTCACGCTGAGCCTGGTCAACTACCGGTCGTCGGCGCTGGCAGACCTGTGGGCGATCACGCGACTCGCGCACGACGCCGGCGCGCTCGTCCTCTGGGACCTCAGCCATGCTGTGGGCGCCGTGCCGGTCGGGCTCGAGGAGCACGGTGTGGATCTTGCCGTCGGGTGCACGTACAAGTACCTCAACGCCGGGCCAGGCTCACCGGCGTTCCTGTACGTGCGGTCCGAACTGCAGGACGAGCTGCGCAATCCGATCCAGGGCTGGTTCGGCCAGCGGAACCAGTTCGCGATGGGACCCGACTACGATCGCGAGCCTGGGATCCGCGGCTGGCTGGCGGGCACTCCGGCGGTGTTCGGGCTGGCGGCCGTCGACGAGGGCGCCCGTCTGTGCGCCGAAGCCGGGATCGAGGCGATCCGCGCCAAGGTGACGACACTGACCGAGCTCGGGATCGCGCTCCACGACGCCTGGCTCGCGCCGGCCGGCTTCACCCTTGGGAGCCCGCGAGATCCCGCGCGTCGAGGCGCCCACATCGCGCTTCGCCATCCGGATGGACGTGCACTTTCGGAACGATTGGCGACGGTAGGCGTCAGGACGGACTTCCGCGAGCCGGATTCGCTCCGGGTCGGGTGCTCCCCGCTGACGACCCGCTTCACCGACGTCTGGGACGGACTCAGCCGCCTCCGCGAAATGACCGCGTGACCGCGCGCGCTGCGCAAAACCTTCCGCGTCGGGAGGGTGTCAGATGCGCCTTAGGTGCGCGTCAGGTGCGCGTCAGGTCCCATGCTTCCAGGAAGCCACGTACTCGGCCTGCTCGACCGTCATCGGGTCCAGGATGATCCCGAGAGCTGCGAGCTTCAGCCTCGCCACTTCCGCATCGATCGCTTCGGGCACGACGTATACCTGGTTCTCCAACTCTTCGTGGTGAGCGGCCACGTACTCGGCCGACAACGCCTGGTTGGCGAAGCTCATGTCCATCACCGCGGCCGGGTGTCCCTCGGCGGCGCCCAGGTTCACGAGCCGCCCCTCCGCGAGGAGGTTCAGCTTCCTGCCCCCGATGTCGAACTCCTGGACGTGCTCGCGGACCTCGCGGACGTGCCCCTCGGCCATCTCGCGCAGCGCCGCGAGATCGAGCTCCGCATCGAAGTGCCCGCTGTTGGCCATGATCGCGCCGTCGCGCATCGCAGCGAAATGCTCGCGGCGGAAGACGTTCACGTTGCCGGTGGCGGTGATGAACAGCTCGCCCCACGGCGCCGCCTCACCGACGGTCATCACCTGGAAGCCGTCCATGAGCGCCTCGAGGGCCCGTACCGGATCGACCTCGATGATGGCAACGTGCGCGCCCATCCCGGACATCCGCGAGGCAATGCCGCGCCCGACCCAGCCGTAGCCGGCGATCACGACCTTCCGGCCGGCGAGCAGAATGTTCGCCGCCCGGAGGATGCCGTCCACAGTCGATTGCCCGGTCCCATATCTGTTGTCGAAAAGGTGCTTGGTCAGCGCCTCGTTGACGGCGACAACCGGAAACGCCAGCGCCCCGTCCGCTGCCATCGCCCGGAGGCGGATGACGCCGGTCGTCGTCTCCTCCGTCCCGGCCAGCACCTCCCCGACCTGGTCGGGCCGATCGCTGTGGAGCAGTGACACGAGGTCACAACCGTCGTCCATCGTGATCTGCGGATGCGTGTCGGCGACCGCGTTCAGGTGCCGGTAGTAGGCATCGCGGTCCTCTCCTCGCCGGGCGAACGTCGAGATGCCGTAGCGCGCGACGAGGGCGGCGCCGACGTCGTCCTTCGTCGAGAGCGGGTTCGAGGCGCACAGGCTGACGCTCGCCCCGCCGGCCTGCAGTGTCCGCATGAGGTTCGCGGTCTCGGTCGTGACGTGGAGGCAGGCCCCCACGCGGAGCCCCGCCAGCGGCTTCTCGGCGGCAAAGCGCTGGCGGATCAGGCGGAGGACCGGCATCTCGCGCTCCGCCCAATCGATCCGGCGGACGCCCTCGTCGGCCAGCCCGAGGTCGACGACGTCGTGCGGCGGCAGGCCGGGCGGTGCGGAAACGGTCGTCATCGGCGGTCGATCTCCTTGCCTGAGAGCAGGCGCTGCAGCGCGGCCGTGATTCCCGGCCATCGGGCACCGATTCGATGGATCAGTCGTTCCTCGAAACGGACATGCTCGGCATAGCCCAGCCGCCGGTAGGCCTGGAGGGCCGGCGGATTGTCGGAGCGGACGTTCAGGACGACGTGGTCGCAGGTTCGGAGCAGCTCAGCCGTTACCGCCGCGGTTGTCGCGGTGGCGTACCCGCGACCGCGGTACTCCGGGCTGGTCAGGACGTTGCCCACGACGCCCAGTCGCGCCTGCGGGCTGATGACATGCGTGCCCGCGGCTGAGACGAGCCGGCCGTTCACCCGGATGCCGTAGTACACGCCCTCGGCGATCGCGGATGACGGCAGCCAGGACGTGAAGCCGAGGCCATAGAGCCGGTTGAGCTCGCCAATCTCGACCGGCAGCAGGCGCTGGACGTCGGCCGGATAGGGCCGGAAGCGCGCCCGATCGACCCACATCCGGACCATCTGGGGACCCGGGTCGACCCGATAGAGCGCCTGCAGGGCCGGCACGTGCTCGGGCAGGGCCGCCGCGTAGGCCGCGCGGGGGCGGATCACGTCGCGCAGGACAGCCACGATGCCGTCGCTCCGACCCATGACGAAGATCGGCTGGGGCGACGCCCCGCCGTATTCGAGGACGACCGCCACCAGCTCGTTGTCCTGGTATGCCGCGCCCCATCGGGTTCGGTTCCACTCGCGGTCTTCGAGGTCGCACAGCGCATAGGCGGCGAACAGCCGGTCCTGTTCGAGGAACGCACGCAGCGCGCGGCGGTCGGTGATCGGGCGGGCTGTCACCAGCTCCCTGTCGCGCCGCTGGCTGATCGCGACGCTCGCCATCAGCGGGCCACCGCGAGCGCGTCGTCGGAAACGAAGCCCGCATAGGCGGGCGGATGAACCTTGCGGGCCCGGCCGGCCTCGGCCGCAGCCGGGAGCGAACTCTCGAATGGCGCAGCGAGTGCCCCCTCTTCGGTCACGATCGCGGTGATGAGCTCCGCCGGCGTGACGTCGAAGGCGGGATTGAGCGCCTGCGTGCCGGCCGGCGCGATGCGGACGCCGCGCACCTGCGTCAGCTCATCCGGGGGGCGTTGTTCGATCGGGATCGATGCGCCGTCCGGCGTCGAGAGGTCGACAGAGCTCAGCGGGGCGCACACGTAGAACGGCACGCGATGTCGCTGCGCGAGCACGGCCAGCGGGTACGTCCCGATCTTGTTGGCGGTGTCGCCGTTCGCTGCGACGCGATCAGCGCCGACGAGGACCGCGTCGACACTGCCCGCGGCGAGGAACGAGCCGGCCGCCGAGTCCGCGATGAGCGTGTGGGGGACGCCGGCTTGCGCGAGCTCCCACGCGGTGAGGCGCGATCCCTGCAGGTAAGGACGAGTTTCGTCGACGAACACCTCGACCGGCCGGCCGAGATGGAGGGCGACCTGCACGACGCCCAGCGCGGTACCGAACTGCCCGCATGCCAGGGGACCGGTGTTGCAGTGGGTGAGGATGCGCAGCGGTCGATCGGCAGGGCTGGGAAGGAGCGCCAGGCCGAACCGCGCGAGGCGCTCGTGGTCGGCGGCCGCCTCGAAGACCATCGCGTCCGCCTCCTGGCGAACCACATCGGCGACGGCGTGCCCGTCGTCCGGCGGGTCGCCGAGCTCGAGGAAGCGGGCCATCAGACGGTCGACCGCCCAGCGGACGTTCGCGGCCGTCGGGCGTGCCTCGACGAGGCCGTTCGCCGCCGCCCGCATCATCGCCTTGCGGATGAACGGCGTGTTGTCGCGCAGCGCGTGCGCCGTCAGCGCCAGGCCGAGAGCCGCCGCCTGGCCCATCGCCGGGGCGCCGCGGATCACCATGTCGCGGATGGCCGACGTCACGTCGGCTGCCGACGTGCACTCCACCTCAATGAGCGCGTCCGGGAGCCTCCGTTGGTCGATGAGGAACAGCCTCTCGCCATCCACGCGGAAGGCCGTGCGGAACCCGGCGGCACTGCCCGCCGCGGGGTTGACCCGGTCGCCGGCCGACGCCGGATTGAGGATGGCGCCCGCCGCCTCGGCAGACGTGCGCTGGATGGCGCTCGCCGCGCCGGCGACGGTCGCGGCCGTTCGCACCAGCTCGCCCGCGAAATCACGGAAGAACCGGCGGCGCCCGAGGTCCGCGTTGCTGGACCCCCCGCTTTCCGAGTTGCTCGACCCAGCGCGGCCGGCGGTATCCGGCCCACGGTCGTCAGCATCCGGTCGGCTCGAATCCTGAGCCTCTTCGCTCACCCTGGCGCCTCGGTCAATACTTGATGACGCTGGTGACGCGGCGGCCCTGGAGCCGGTCGCGACCCTTCAGGAATTCCAGCTCGACGAGGAACGCCAGGCCGACGACCTCGCCCCGCAGACGCTCGATCAGCTCGATCGTCCCACCGACGGTCCCTCCGGTGGCCAGGAGGTCATCGACGATGAGGACGCGCTGCCCCGGCTCGATGGCGTCCCGGTGAATCTCGAGCGTGTTCGAGCCGTATTCGAGCGCGTACTCGACGGTGATGGTCTCGGCGGGCAGCTTTCCGAGCTTGCGCACCGGCACGAGGCCCGCCTTCAGCTGGTAGGCCATCGGAGCGCTGAAGATGAAGCCCCGCGACTCCATGCCCACCACGACGTCGATGCGGTCGTTGCGGAACGGCTCGACCATGAGGTCGATCGCCTCGCGGTAGGCGTCGGGATCCTTCAGCAGCGTCGTGATGTCGTAGAAGAGGATGCCCGGCTTCGGGAAGTCCGGGATCTCGCGAATCTTGGCTCGCAGGTCGTCGGCGCTCATGACGCGCTCACGCGGCTGCCGATCCTCCAGGAGGGTCGAATTTGGGCCCGTGCAGTCTACCGCAGGCGGGTTACGACTCCGTCATCGGGGCGACTCTCCGACGGCTGCCGGCCTACGGCCAGAACCCGACTGCCCAGGTCCCGGCGGCCAGCTTGGCCTGACCCGCGAGGGAGGGATGGAAGTAGTCGCGTGTCGAGACGTCGCTGGCCGTGAATGCGGTGTTGAAGACCGCGTATTTGTCGAACCGGCATTGCGTGTACAGGCCGCAGACCTTATTGAGCGCATCGTTGAAGGCCTGCTCGCGGGCGAGCACACGCGCGCGACGGTCGACGTCGGCCTGGGCCGTCGACGCCGGGTTCTTGAGCATCGACTGGCAGACCTGCCCGAGCGCCCAGATGAAGCGTGCGCTGCCGTTGTTCTTGAGCACCGCCCACAGGTTGTAGACGTTCGGGATCGTGAGGACGAAGACGCGCGTGCCCGGCGAGCCAGCAGTCAGGGTGTCCATGGCTGCCTTGAACTGCGACTCGAACAGCGCCGCGTCGGTCATCTGCGCCTCGGTTGGCTGGCAAACGTCGTTGCCGCCCATAAGGACGGTGACGTAGTCCACGTGCTGGCTGACCACGGTCGCCATCTGTCCGTTCAGGTCGCGCATGAGGGCGCCGCTCCTGGCGTCGTTGTACGCCTTGCCCTGGATGGCCGGGTTGAGTGCCCGGATCCGCAGGTAGTGGCTGTTCACGCTGGCCGTTGTACCGGTCGACCAGGAGCCGGCCGGGTTGTCCGTGAACGGCCAGAAGCCGGTGTTGTAGGCGCGCGTGATCGAATCGCCGGTCGCTGCCATCGAGTGCGGAAGCGGTGGGGCAGCCGACACCGGTGACTGGATGACGACGACGAGCAGCAGCGCGCCCAGCAGGGCCCGCCCACCACGGCGCAGCATGGCACCCTCCTCTTCGTCCAGAGTGCGCATCAACCCCCCGCGATCACCCAGCGGACGTGCCCATGATGCCTCGTCTGTCCAGCGCTGGTCCGTCGCTCCGTCGAGCCGCGGTCAGCCGCCCCGGTCGCGCCCGCCCTCGATGCGCCGGAGGGTCGCGTCGTCGATTCCGAGGTGGTGCGCGACCTCGTGGAGAACGGTCGACCGGACGCGCAGAGCTCGTGCAACCGGATCGGGAAACGCGATCTCGTGAGCCCGGCGGAAGATCGTGATCTTGCTGGGGATGGCCGTGTTCGTTGCGCCCCACCGTGTGCGCGGGACACCCTGGTAGAGGCCGAAGAGGAGCGTTCCGGGCGCCTGCTGGCCGGGTGCCGGCTCGTCGTCCGTGATGATCGCGACGGAGTCGAGCTGCTCGCGGTAGGGCGACGGGATGGCCTCGACGGCGTCCGCCACCATCTGGTCGAACTCGTCCTGGCGACGCTCCAGCTCCGCCTCGGGGTCGAGGGCGGCGCCCATGCCGGGTTCGGGCCGGGTTGGGGAGCTCATTCGCGCTCCTCGCGATCCTCGCGCAGTCGCCCTGCGTAGACGAGCCCGAACGTTGCGCCCGCGACGCCCGATGCGAACGCGGCCGCGACCCCAACCCAGGGCTCCCAGCCGAAGCTCACCGCCAGGGCGACGAACGCGCCGGCCAGGCCTGCGCCGAGCGCAGTGCCGAGGGTGTCGGCCAGCGTCAGGCCGCTCGTGGCCGCTCCCTCCGCCCCGGGCTGTGCCTTGCGGATCACGAACAGGGAGATCGGCGAATAGGACAGGCCCATGCCCAGTCCGGTGATCAACCAGGTCGGCACCGCGACCCAGACCGGCACCGCGGGCGAAAGCACGGTCGCCGTCAACGCGACACCGACGAGCACGATGGCAAAGCCTGCCCGGATGAATTGCCGCTCACCCCCGACCGGCATTCGGTGTGCCTGGATCCACGAGCCCGCGGTCCACGACAGGGTGGCGGAGGTGAGGACGAGGCCGGCCTGGGCGGCGTCGACATGACGGATGCCCTGGAGCGCCAGGGGAACGAACGTGTCCGGTCCGAAGAACGAGAAGGTCAGGATGCCGCGGATCAGGATCGCCGCCGGGAGCCCTGATGCACCGCTGAGCGTGCCCGGCGGCGTGAGTGAGCGGAATGCCGGCACCGCGACGGAGAGGCCAAGAAGGATGACGGGCAGCCCGATGAGCGCGAGCGTCGGGGCGCCGAGGCTTCGAGCCACGCCCGCGGGCGCGAGACCGAGGACCAGGCTGGCAGGCGAAAGGCCGCCGAGCACGAGCGCCGCGCCGAGCGAGAGTCGGACGGCCGAACGGAGGCTCGGTGCGCCGGCCGTTTCCGTGCCCACCGCGGTGGCGGTTGCGCCGGGAGCGGGCGGTTGCAGTGTTTGCGGCAGACGCCGCAGCGCCGGCACGGTCAGTACGCCGGCGACCGCGATCAGTGGCAGCAGGCCGAGGAACACGACGCGCCAGCCGATGTGGAGCGCCACCCAGCCTGCGAGCGCGGGTCCGACGAGCCCGGGCACGACCCAGGCCGTCGAGAGGTACGCGAACATCTGGCCCCGGATCGACTCGGGGAAGGTGCGCCCGATCGCAACGTACGCGACCGGAGCGATCGCACCGGCGCCGAAGCCCTGCACGGCGCGGGCGGCGACGAGGACACCCATCGCCGGCGAGAGCCCGCCGACCGTCAGGCCGATCGCGAACAGGATCAGCCCGACGACGAACGGCCGGGCCGGTCCCAGCGCATCGATCTGACGGCCTGCCGCCACGATGCCAACCAGGTTGCCCAGGAAGAACGCGCTCATGACCCAGCCGTAGAGGGGCAGGCCGTTGAGGTCGGCGGCCACGATCGGGAGGACGACGCTCACCGCCAGCGCTTCGAAGGCGACGAGCGTGATCGTCAGGATCAGGCCGAACGCGGTCGCCCGCCGGCCCCGCGCCCACACACCGCCTTCGTCGATGGTCGAAGGCCGAGCGGCTGCGGCCGTGCCTGCCGCGGCGCGCGAGGTCGACGGCACGCGGTGAACCAGCTCCTCGGTCATGGCGGAAGGATGCCCGCTGCAGGCGAAGTGCGCGCCTGGGCTACGTGCCGGCGAGACGTTCCACGACCGGCGCGAGCTGGTCGATGTCGCCGACCATGAAGGACGTGATCCCGAGGCGCTCGCGCATGCTCCGGATCTTGTCGACGAGCCCGTCGATCGACCCGACGAACAGGTGCGGTGCCTCGAGAACCTCCTCTTCCGTCAGCTCATAGCCCGTCCGCTGCCGGAAGTGGTCCATCAGCCGGCGTGCCTCCGCCCGCGCGTCATCCGTGACGGTGATCGGGGCCATCGACGGATAGACGTTGAATTCGAGCCCGTCGAAGCGGTCGCCAGCGGCCTCGCGGACCCACGCGATCTTCTCAGCGCTGGCTGCCGCCGTGATGCTGCGCGGATCGCCGCGACCGTTGGGCAGGATCCGCGGCGCGAGCCCGACGATCTGCGCTTCGCGCGCCGCGAGCGTCAGCGTGCGCCGGCCGCCTCCCCCGATGAGAAACGGCGGATGGGGTCGCTGCACGGGCTTCGGCTGACCGTCGAGCTCCGTGATCGTGTAGTACCGGCCCGCGAAGGAGAACGGCCCGTCCCCGAATGCGCCCTTCAGGACGGCGACGGCTTCGGTCAGCCGGTCGACCCGGGTTCGCACGGGCTCGAACGCGATGCCGACCGCCCGGTACTCGGGCTCGTTCCACCCGGCCCCAATGCCGATGTCCAGCCGCCCGCCGCTCAGGACGTCGAGGCTGGCGAGGTCCTGGGCAAGAACCGCCGGGTGGCGCAGGTCGTTGTTGAGCACGAACGTGCCGATTCGGAGCCGGTCCGTCGCGGCCGCGATGGTTGCGAGAGCCGGGACCGGGGCGAGCTGTTCGACGAGGTGGTCGGGTATGACCAGGCCGCCGTAGCCCATCGCCTCCGCCCGGCGAGCATCGGCCGCCAGCTTCTTCCCATCGGCGACCTCCTGCACTCCGGCAAGGAAGCGGAACGGCCGGTGTGAACGCTCCGCGGGCGCGGCACTCAAGCGATCAGGCGCAGCAACTCGCCGATCGCGCCGATCTGTTCCGGAGTGGAGTAGGTCGTGTTGTTGAACGTGAATCCCGTGAATCCGGCGTCGAGATACGGTCGCAGACCCTCCGCTGCCTGATCGGGCGGGCCGACATTCACGTGAGCGCGTCGCTCGGGCGGCATGCGCTCAAGCATCGCCTTGCCCTCGCGATCGTTGGCGGCGACCACGACCGGGCTCGTCATGGTCCGCTCGATCGTGGCCGGATCCCGCCCGACGGTCTCGCAGTGGCGCTCCAGGACCTCGTTCTTGTGCTGCAGTGCCGGCAATCCGAGTGGGAACCAGTGCGTCATGTCGGCGTGCTTCGCGGCGATCTTCAGCGTCCGCTGCTCGCCTCCCCCGCCGACGATGATCTTCGGGCCGCCGGGCTGGAGCGGGCGCGGGCAGTTCAGGGCGCGGTCGATCCGGTAGTAGCGGCCCTCGAAGCTCGGACGGTCCTCCGAGAACATCGCGCGGCAGATCGTGAGCGCCTCGTCGAGCCGGTCCATCCGCTCGCCGACGGGCGGGAAGTCGAACCCGTAGCCGCGATGCTCGTCCTCGTTCCAGGCCGCCCCGAGTCCCAGGACCGCGCGGCCGCCGGACAGCACGTCCAGCGTCGTGACCATCTTCGCCAGCAGGGCCGGGTTCCGGTACGTCACACCAGACACGAGCGTCGCGAGCTTCACCTTCGAGGTTCGCTGCGAGAGCGCGGCGAGCGTCGCGTAGCCCTCCAGCATCTCGTCCGTCTCCGGGCCCACGCCCTGGATCTGATAGAAGTGGTCCATCACCGTCACGAGCGCGAAACCCGCGTCCTCCACGGCTTGGACGTTCCGGACGGCTCGCTCGAACAGCTGCTCCGGCGACGCGTCGGGATAGGTGTACGTGGGCATGTGGTAGCCGAACCAGGGCTTCATCGATTCCTCCGGGCAGGGCGCGTCGCTCTGGGCGCGCGGGGTTGTTCCCCCGACGCTACTCCGGAATGCCGACGCGCGCCTCGACGAGCGTCTCGCCAGTCCCCGCATTGGCCGCCTCGTTGGCGACCGACAGCCTGCCGACGACCGCCTGGGTGAGCCGCCAGCCGGCGCTCGCGTCGAGAGGCAGCCGCAGTCGAACCTGGTTCGAGGCGAAGGTGACGTCGCCCGGCCGCAGGCCCGGAAGGCTCCCGGGACCGAGGAGCCGCATCGCCGTCGCGCGCGTGAGTCCCTGACCGAAGCGCACCACGAGGAGGCCGTCCTCCCGCGAGATCGATGCGACGCCTGCCTCTTCGGCAGCCAGCCGGAGCTCCGCGACTTCGACCAGGCGCACGACCGGCTCCGGCATCGGGCCGAACCGATCGGTGATCTCCTGGCGGAAAGCCGCGAGGTCGCCCGCCGTCCGGGCCTTGGCCAACCGTCGGTACAGTTCGAGCTTCTGGGCCTCGTCCGGGACGTAGGTGTCCGGCAGGTTGGCGTCGAGAGGCAGGTCGAGGACCGCCTGGGGCCGCTCGACGACCGGCTCGCGATGCTCGAGGTTGGCCTTCTGCTCCTCGACGGCCTCGGCGAGCAGGCGGCTGTACAGGTCGAAGCCGACGGCGGCCATGTGACCCGACTGCTCGCCGCCCAGGATGTTGCCGGCGCCACGGATTTCGAGGTCCGACAGCGCGATCTGGAACCCGGCACCCAGCTCCGAGGCGTTGAAGATCGCCTGCAGGCGCTTGCGAGCCTCGTCGGAGAGCCGCTCGCGGCGCCGGTAGAGAAGGTAGGCGTAGGCGCGCCGTGACGAGCGGCCGACCCGCCCACGGAGCTGGTACAGCTGGGCGAGCCCGAGGGTGTCGGCGCGGTCGATAAGAATTGTGTTCGCGTTCGGGATGTCGAGCCCCGACTCGATGATCGTCGTGCACACCAGCACGTCGACGGCGCCGCCCGCGAAGTCGAGCATCACGTTTTCGAGCGTTCCCTCGCTCATCTGGCCGTGCCCGACGGCGAACCGAACACCCGGCAACATCCGCCGCAGCTGCTCGGCCTGCGCTTCGATCGTCTCGACGCGATTGTGGACGAAGAACGCCTGTCCGCCCCGGTCGAGCTCGCGGAGAATCGCGTCGCGAACCAGACCGGCCGAGGCCTCCGCCACCCGCGTCTGGATCGGCAGCCGGTCCTCGGGCGGGGTCTCGATGACCGACAGGTCGCGCACGCCGGCGAGTGCCAGGTTCAGCGTTCGGGGGATTGGCGTTGCGGACAACGTCAGGACGTCGACCTCCCGGCGAAGCCGCTTGAGCCGCTCCTTGGCGGCAACGCCGAAGCGCTGCTCCTCGTCGACGACGACGAGCCCGAGATCGCGAAAGGCGACGTCCCGGCTCAGCAGCCGGTGCGTTCCGATGACGAGGTCGACTGTCCCTGCGCGAAGGCCGTCGACCGTGGCCCTCTGCTCCGTTGGCGTGACGAAGCGCGACAGGAGCCGGACCGAGATCGGGAATGCCCCGAACCGCTGCTGGAACGTCGCGAGGTGTTGTGCGGCGAGCACGGTCGTGGGCACGAGCACGGCAACCTGCTTCCCGTCCTGGATCGCCTTGAACGCCGCCCGCAGCGCGACCTCGGTCTTGCCGTACCCGACGTCCCCCACGACGAGGCGGTCCATCGGTTGGACGGCCTCCATGTCGAGCTTGACCTCGGCCGTGGCGCGCAGCTGATCGGTCGTCTCCTCGTACGGGAACGACGCCTCGAGCTCCCCCTGCCACGGCGTGTCCGGCAGGTACGCATGTCCGCGAGCCGCAGCCCTGGTCGCGTACAGCTCCAGGAGCTCCTGGGCGAGATCGGTGACCGCGCGCTTGACGCGTGCCTTCGTTCGCAGCCACTCCGTGCCACCGAGGCGCGAGATCTGCGGGTGCTCGCCCCCCGAGTAGCGCGTGACCCGAGCGATCTGCTCGACCGGCACGTAGATGCGGTCGCCACCGGCGAAGGCGAGCTCCAGGAAGTCGCGGTCGTCGCCCGCGCCGCTGCTCCGGCGCAGCATCCGTTCGTAGCGTGCGACGCCGTGATCGATGTGGACGACGAGGTCTCCTGGCGTGAGCCGCTCGAGGATGTCGCGGGGCACGACCCGCCGCATGGCCTTCGGCCGACGAACGCGGACCGTCCCGAACAGCTCCCGGTCGGTGACGAAGACGAGCCGATCGGGGCCACCCTCGAATCCGCCGTTGAGGCTGCGCTCGACGACGACGATCGCGCCGGGCGGTGGCGCGCTCTCGACGCGATGGACGACGGCCGCGGTATGGCCGGCCTCTTCGAGGATCTCGGCCAGCCGGGGCGCCTGATCCGACGCGAGCACGATCCGCGACCCTTCCTCCCGCCACCGGTCGACCGCTTCGGGCAGCTGGCCCGATCGCGCGGGTGGCAAGTGCGGCTCGTGCCAGCCAAAGAGGTCGCCTGAGCTGAGCCCGCGCCCGGCCATCGCTCCCGGCGCCTCGGATTCCCAGGTCAGCTCGAGCGTGCGCGAGGCGAGGAGTCGCGCCTTCCAGTCCCTGCCCACCAGGTAGGCCGACGGCCAGCCCCTGGGCAGCTCACCGGTCTCGGTCAGCTCCGCATGTCGCTCGTCCGCCTGGCGCCAAAGGAAGTCGGCAGCGTCGGCGAGGTCACCGGGCTCGTCGAGCACGAGCAGGGTCCCCGGCGGCAGGTGGTCGAGGCCGGTCGCCGGCGCCAGCAGCCCGGCCCAGAGCTCCGCCGCGTCGCCCACGTCGAGGGCCCGCGTCTCGCCCTTCGTCGAGGGCCTGTTGCGAGGAAGCCTCTGAGCACCCTGTTCATCGGCCGCCAGTCCCTCGAAGCGATCGAGATCGGCCGCGAGACGCTCCGGAAGGCGCGCCGCGGCGCGACCGAGGCGGGCACGGATCGCGTCGGCGCCGTCCGCCGGCTCGAGGAATTCGGTTGCGGGGAGCAGCTCGACGGAGTCGACGGCCGCGAGACTGCGTTGGTCCGCGGGATCGAAGGCGCGCAGGGAGTCGATCTCGTCGCCGAAGAACTCGATCCGGACCGGAAGCTGGCTCGACGGCGGGAACACGTCGACGATCCCGCCACGGCGCGCGAACTCGCCACGGCCCGCGACTTCGATCGCGGGAACGTACCCGAGGCCGAACAGCTCGGAAAGCAGCGCATCGGGTCGCAGGCGCTGGCCCTGCGTGATTCGCCGGGGGGTCTGCGGCAGGTCGTCGGGACTGATCGTGTGCTGGAGGAGGGCCTGAACGCTGGCCACGAGGACGGTGGCCTGCCCGCTCCGCCAGGCCGCCAGCGACGACACCCGGGCGGCGGTCTCGTCCGGGACGAGCTCGCTCCGCTCGTATGCCAGCGCCGTCCGTGGCTCCAGTACCGCGACCCGATCGACGTCCCCGAGCCACGCCTGCAGCTCTTCCGCGACCCGGTCGCCGATCTCTGCGTCCCGTGCGATCCAGCACAGCCGATCGCCGGAAAGCGCCAACGCCGCGGCCAGAAAGGTCTTGGCCCCGTGCGGGACCGAGGTCAGCCCGGCGTGCCGGCCGGTCTTCGGAAGCTCCCCGTCGGGCGAGCCGAGTCGCTCGCGGAGGGACCCAAACGTGCCGGTTTCTGCCAGCAGCGCTGGGAGAACCGAAAGGTCCGGCAACCTCCGGGCTCCTCGTCCGGGTTCGGAAACCTCGACTCGACGGGCCTTGTGCCTTGCGCGCCCTTGCCCATCGCCTGCCCGTCGAGCGTCCGCGGCCTCCGCGTCGACTTCGGCAATGTCGAAGTCGACGGCATTCGCCTCCGCCTCGGCCTGCCGCCTCGCGACGTCCCGCGCGAACTGCTCGTTGAGCCGGCGTTCGGCCCCGCTCTTTCCGCGCGGCAGCACCCGTCCGCTCACGTCTCGGCCTCCGGCGGTCGTGTCCGCCGCCAGCCCGTCTTCGTCCGTCGAATGCCGTCCGGGCCGGGAGGGCCGTCGATCTCGCCAGGCGCCGCCATACGGTCGGCGTCGGCGGGCCGAAGCTCGAACGCGTTGAAGCGGTTCGCGGCCTTGTTCGTCCCATCGTGCGCCCACGCCTGGACCGCGTCGGCCGCGGTGTCGATGAGCTCCGCGAGGCGCTGGCGTTCGTCAGGGCTGAAGCGGCTCAGGACGTGGTCGATGGCGTGCCGATCGGGCTCGCCGATCCCAACGCGTAGCCGGCTGAACTTCTCGGTGCCCAGCTCGTCGATGATCGAGCCCAGTCCGTTGTGGCCCCCGTCGCTGCCGCCCTCGCGGAAGCGGAGCTTGCCGAACGGGAGCGTAAAATCGTCGGCCACGATGAGCAGGTCGCCGAGGGGCACCCGCTCCCGGGCGAGGATCTTGCGGACGGCAATCCCCGAGTCGTTCATGTACGTGAGGGGCTTGGCCAGCGTGAGGTCCAGCCCCTGGAACCGACCCTGAACCACACGCGACGCGTCACGCTCGCGCCCACGGCCGACCCAGCCCGCGCGGTCCGCCAACCGGTCGAGCACCATCCAGCCGATGTTGTGGCGCGTCTCCGCGTACTGGTTCCCTGGATTGCCCAGGCCGACGACAATCTTCACAAGGTCCTGCTGTATTCGTCCTCGCTCGTGCCAACTCTCATCGGATCGCGCCCGGCCGGAGACAACACGACGAGCGCCTCGACCGCATCGGCCGGGCGCGCAAATCGACGGAATCTGACTCCAGTGGAGCCGACTCGTCCGGTCCGATCCTACCGGACGTGCGGCATCTGCGGGCGGCTTGACCATGGCCAGATGTTCCGATTTCGCACACTGGGCCGGCGCGATCAGCTGCCGCCGGATCCATCCGATTTCGCATTCCGATTTCGCACGCTGGGCGCGGCGCGATCCGCTGCCGCCGGATCGATCCGATTTCGCATTCCGATTTCGCATTCCGATTTCGCACACTGGGCGCGGCGCGATCCGCTACCGCCGGATCGATCCGATTTCGTATTCCGATTTCGCACTCTGGGCAGGCGCGATCCG
>DASXSA010000143.1:0-10594 GCA_036506235.1 Candidatus Limnocylindrales bacterium
GCGTCGCGCCAGAGCTGGGTCCGAGGATTGCTCCGCGGTTCCTTGCCGGACGCTCGCCCACCGTAGGTCTTGGCGGATGCGCCGGTGACGACGAGTCGGCGCGGCGCGATCGGAGCCATGCTCGGAGCGGCCGCTCCGGAGCGCGGCCCGGCGCGAGCCGCCGCGTCCGTCCCGCTGGACTGCCGGCGGACGAGCAGGACCATCACGACCGTGACCAGGGCCGCCAGCGTGAGCAGCGCCAGCAGCGTGACGAACAGCACCTGCAGGGTATTCACCCCGAGGACCCTGGCGTATCGCCGGAGTGCCCGTTCGCGTATGACTCGGCGGACAGGTCCTCGGCGACCGTGGTTTGGGTCAGGACAAGGAGGATCAAGCCGAAGATCACGACGATGCCCATGAAAGCGTACAGCTGGCCGGTCCCCGACAGCGCGAGCGACAGGACGCCCAGGCCGACGCAGATCGCATAGATCAGCAGGACGGCCTGTGTATGCCGCAGGCCGAGATCGAGCAGCCGGTGGTGGATGTGCCCGCGGTCGGGGGTGAACGGCGACCGGCGGGACAGCAGTCGGCGGACGATGATCCAGAACGTATCGATGATCGGGATGCCGAGCACCAGCAACGCAACGGCGACCTTCGCGGCGCCGAGGATCGAGAGCGCCGCCAGCGTGAAGCCGAGGAACATCACGCCGCTCGTGCCGGTGAAGATCGTGGCCGGATGGAAGTTCCAGCGCAGGAAGCCGGCGAGGGCGCCTGCGAGCATGAAGCACAGGATCGCGACGAACAGCTGGCTATCGATCCCCACCTGCCCGCCAAGGCTGATCAAGCCGAGGGTGATCGCGGCGATGAGCCCGATGCCCGACGAAAGGCCATCGAGCCCGTCGATGAAGTTGATGCTGTTGATCATGCCGATGATCCAGACGACCGAGACAACCGCCGCCAGCAGGCCGCCGACGTTGATCGTGCCACCGAACGGGCTCTGGAGCGACCCAACCTCGATCCCGAGCGCCACTGCCAGGACGGCGACGAACGCCTGACCCACCAGCTGCCAGCGGGCACGGAGCTGGAAGTAGTCGTCGAGGGCGCCGATCAACGCGGCTGCGGCTCCACCCAGCAGCAGCCCGGTGAGCTCACCCTGGCCGATGGAGGACGGCAGGCGGACCAGATGCTGCTGGTCGTTGACGATCAGGAACCCGCTCGCAGTCGCGAGAAAGGCAGCCGCAACGGCGAGACCGCCGGCGCGCGGCATCGGAACGACGTTCACCCGACGAGCGTTCGGACGGTCGAGCATGCCGTAGCGGCGCGCCAGGCGCCGGGCCGCGGGGGTGAACGCGAGCGCGAGGACGGCGGCGATCAGAAAGGACGCCACCAGGAGTGGGAGCGGTTCGACGGGCCGGGCGAGGGCGACGGGGACCACCAGCTCAGCTCCGCCTTCAGCGGTCCGCGCTGACGGTGGAACGCGCGCCGTTCAGGGCGCGCACCAGTCAGGCGTCGGCAAGGCCCGGTACTGGGAAGCGTCCTGCGATGTCGCGCACCTGCGCGGCGAGCCGGCCCTGCTCGGAGGGATCGTCGCGTGAGCCGATGGCGGCGATGATGATCCGGCCGAGCTCGCGCATCTCGGGCGGCCCGAAGCCACGCGTTGTCGTGGCTGGCGTTCCGACCCGGATCCCCGACGCGATGTTCGGCGGGTTCTGGTCGAACGGGATGGCGTTCTTGTTAACCGTGATCCCGATCTCGTCGAGGATCGCCTCCGCTTCCTTGCCGGTGACCCCGAGCGGCGTCACGTCGATGAGCATCAGGTGATTGTCCGTTCCGCCGGAGACCACCCGCGCGCCGGCTGATGCCAGTGCGCCGGCGAGGACCTGCGCGTTTTCGACCGTGTTCCGCATGTCGCGCCGGAAGTCGTCGGTCGCGGCCAGCTTCAGCGCGACCGCCTTGGCGGCGATGACGTGCATCAGCGGGCCGCCCTGGACACCGGGGAAGTTCGTCTTGTCGATCGCCTGGGCGAGCGTTCCCTTGAGGGTCGGGAAGCTCCCCCGGTCGACCTCCGGGGGGAGCTCTTCACGGCTGAAAACGAGGCCGCCGCGGGGTCCCCTGAGGGTCTTGTGGGTGGTTGTGGTGACGATGTCGGCGTGGGGGAAGGGCGAGGGATGCTCGCCGGCCGCGATGAGTCCGGCGATGTGGGCCATGTCCACCATCAGCAGCGCGCCCACACCGTGCGCGATCGACGCCATCCGCTCGAAATCGATGATGCGCGGATACGCCGAGGCTCCCGCGACGATGAGCTTGGGCCGTACGTCCGCGGCCTGCGCCTCGAGCGCGTCGTAGTCGATCCGCTCGTCCTCCCGTCGAACGCCGTACGGGTGCACTTCGTACATCCGTCCCGAGAAGTTGACCGGCGAGCCGTGGGTCAGGTGACCGCCATGCGCGAGGTTCATGCCGAGGATCCGATCGCCCGGCTGGAGGACCGAGAAGTAGGCGACCATGTTGGCCTGCGCGCCACTGTGCGCCTGGACGTTGACGTGCTCGGCGCCCGGGAAGAGGGCGAGCGCACGCTCCTGCGCGAGCTGCTCGGCGACGTCCACGAACTCGCAGCCGCCGTAGTAGCGCTTGCCAGGCAGGCCCTCCGCGTACTTGTTGGTGAGCCACGAGCCCTGCGCCTCCATCACGGCGCCGAACGTGTAGTTCTCGCTCGCGATCAGCTCGATCTTGTCGTGCTGCCGGCGACGCTCACCCTCCATCGCGGCCCACAGCTCGGGGTCGACCTCGGCCACGCTCGCCCACCCGAGCCCAGAGGCGTGGGAGACGGTCACGGCGGCTCCTTTCATCGACGGTCCTCCCGCTCCGCCGGTCGCGGATGTCCTCGGTATCGTCCCACAACGGGCCCCGGCTCATCCGTCCCCGGGCGGCGGCCCCACCCGCTCACGTCCAGGACCACCTCAGGGCGACGCGCCGCTTAGCCTCTCGATCTCCGATCGATCGACGGCGCCCGCGCGAAGGATGACGGCTCGAGCCCCCGTGCAGTCGACCACCGTCGAGGGGACGCCCCCGGGCGAGGGACCGCCGTCGACGATCAGGTCGACCTGCTCTCCGAGGACCCGTCGCACGGACTCCGCGTCCCGGCATTCCTGCTCCCCGGATCGGTTCGCGGAGGTTGTCGGGAGCGGACCGAGGGCCCTGGCAATGGCACGTGGCGTGTGGTGATCGGGCATTCGGACGCCGAGCGTGGCGGTTCCTGCAGTGAGGGCCGCGGGCACGGAGGCATCCGCCCGAAGCCGAAGCACCAGCGTCAGCCCGCCCGGCCAGAAGCGCTGCGCGAGTGCGTGCGCCAACTCGTTCACTTCGACGAAGGCCTCGGCCTGCCCGAGGTTGTCGACGAGGACCACGATCGCCTTGTCCGGCGGTCGCGCCTTGGCGGCGTACAGGCGCTCGATGCCGCCCGGCGTCGTGAGCGCAACGGAGATGCCGTAGACCGTATCGGTGGGAATTGCGACGACCCCGCCACGGGCGAGGACGCCGATCGCCTCCCCGTGACCGGAGTGATCGGCGCTGACGAGCCGGGCGGTCACGCCGCCGGGCGGTCACGCCGCCGACGCTCGACCCGCGCGACGCGCGGTTGCCCCGCAAGGTCGGTCTCGACCTGGCATTGCCAATCGGGCAGCCGTTCGGCCGCGAGCTGGGCGATGCCCTCGGCCTGGTCGCCGCCGATCTCGAGCAGGGCCGTGCCGCCGTGGGTCAGCGCCTCGGGCAGCCGATCGAGGAGGGACCCGATCAGGGACAGACCAAGCGGGCCGCCGTCGAGCGCCATCGAGGGTTCGAACGAGGCCGCGATCGGCAGGCCGGGCATCGCGTCCGTTCGGACGTAGGGCAGGTTGGCCAGCACGACGTCGAAGGGCGTGGCGATCACCGGCGGCAGCAGGTCCGCCTCGAGAAATCGCACGTGATCGGCGACACCGTGGCCCACGGCGTTCTCCTGTGCCAGCGCCAGCGCATCGGGCGAGATGTCGGTCCCGAGGATGCTGACCTCGTCGAGCATGCCGCGCCGGCGGAGCGCCACCGCGAGGGCGATCGCCACGGCGCCCCCGCCCGTACCGACATCCACGATCCGGAGCGGCGACGTCCCCACCGGTCGCGGCGCCCGCGTCAGCCGCTGCAGTGCCTCCTGCTCGGCAAGCTCCACGAGCCGCTCCGTCTCCGGCCGCGGGATGAGCGCCCGCGGATCGGCCGCCAGGGCCAGGCCGAAGAATTCCTTGAAACCCCGGATGTAGGCCACCGGCTCGCCCGCCGCGCGGCGACCCAGATCCGCGTTGAATGCCGCCTCCGAGCTCGTGTTGACGGGTGCCTCGGGATGAGCGAGCACGACCGTCCGGTCGACGCCGATCGCCCGCGCGAGCAGCAGCTCCGCGTCGAGCCGGGGTGTCTCGGAGCCCGCTGCCCGCAACCGGTCGACGCCCTGTTGCAGCAGCTGGGCAACGTTGGCCATGCCGGCGGTCAGAGGCGGATCGTGACGGAGATGTCGCCCGTCTTGCGCAGGACCTCGGCGCTGGTCGTGCCGCGCCAGCGGTGGAACAGGAGGTCCACGGTGGCATCGCCCACGCGCAGGTTCGACACCGTCACCTTGCCCAGCCAGTCGGGCAGCTCCGGCCGAACCAGCTCCAGCTCGCTGCGCTCGGCGTGGGGGCGCAGGCCGAGCATCGAGGTCAGGAACAGGAACACGGACCCAGCCGCCCAGGCCTGGGGCGAGCAGGCAACCGGGTACGGCACCGGCACGGCCGAGTTGGTCCGGTCGAAGCCGCAGAACAGCTCCGGCAGCCGGAAATCGGGGAACTGCTGGGCGGCCTCGAGCATGCGGCCCACGAGCAGGTTCGACTCGTCGTGGAAGCCGTACCGTTTGAGGCCCGCCACGATCAGCGAGGTGTCGTGCGGCCACACGGTTCCCGTGTGATATCCGATCGGGTTGTAGCCCGTCTGGCCGGCGGCGTACGTGCGAATGCCCCAGCCCGAGAAGAGGCCGGGGGCCAACAGCCGCTCGGCGACGAGCCGGGCACGTTCCGGGCTGACGATTCCACTCCAGAGGCAATGTCCGGCGTTCGAGGCGATGCCGTCGACGGCGCGCTTCTCGCCGTCGAGCGCGATCGCGTAGAAGGCCAGGTCGTCCACCCAGAATGCGTCCTCGAAGCGCGCCCGCAGGGCCTCCGCGTCTGCCTCCAGCTGCCCCGCGAGGCCCTCTTCGCCCCGGAGGCGGGCGAGGGCGGCCAAGCGCAGCTTCGCGTCATAGACGTAGCCCTGGACCTCGGCCAGGGCTATCGGCGTTTCCGCCGGGACCCCGGCGCGGTCCCGGATCCCGTCGCGCGAGTCCTTCCAGCCCTGGTTGAGCAGTCCCCGCGGAGACCGCCGCTCGTACTCCACAAATCGATCGCCGTCCCGGTCGCCCCAGCGGTCGATCCACTCGAGCGCCGCCAGCGCATGCGGCCACAAGCTGTCGACCAGCTCGCGATCGCCGGTCCAGTCATACGTTTCGCCGAGCAGGATCAGCCACAGCGGCGTCACGTCGATCGAGCCGTAGTAGGGCGTGTGGGGAAGCTCGCCGGCGCGGGCCATTTCGCCCGTCCGCAGCTCGTGCAGCATCTTGCCCGGCTCGGCGTCGCGCCATTCGTCGAACTCCGTCGCCTGCCGGACGGCCAGCACCTGGAGTGTCTCGATCGCGAGCTGCGG
The DNA here is from genome assembly GCA_036506235.1 of Candidatus Limnocylindrales bacterium. Taxonomy (GTDB): domain Bacteria; phylum Chloroflexota; class Limnocylindria; order Limnocylindrales; family CSP1-4; genus CF-16. The sequence goes on from DASXSA010000143.1 coordinate 5,713, forward strand.
CCTGAACGCCGCGAGCTGATAGGCGGAGATGACCGCGTCCCGGCCGAACAACGTGGCGAACCAGGGAATCCCGGCGGCCACGTATCGCTCGCCGCCCGCTGGGCCGTCGTTCATCAGGAGGCGCATGTCGGCCAGGCTGCGGCGCACCGTCAGGTCGAGCAGCTCGTTGTCCGTCTCGACCGTCGCCGTGCCACGCGACCACGCCCGGTAGGCTCCGGCGCTCTCATCCTCTGCCACGCGCGGTGGTGGCGGGAAAAGGTCCGCGGGATCCGGCGCGGGCGCGGGCGCCTTCCCGGCCCCTGTCGCGTCGGCCCCGTCACCGCTCATGCTCAACAGCACCGCCGGATCGGCCCGGGGGCGGCGACCACCCGGAGTCTCATTCGGCCAGACCAGCCACTCGACTTCGCGTAGCTCGCCCTCGGCCAACGTCCACTCCCAGGTCGCCCGGACGACACCCGGCGGATGGCCGGGCACGATCATCGGCGCCGGCTCCCCACCGTCACCGCTGGAGACCTCGGTGGGTCCGATGGCCGGGCCCTCCGAGAATGCGACGAACGTCCGGCACAGTCGCCGGTCGAGCCCCACGTACCCGAACGTCACGCGGCTGTCGGCGATCCCGATCGGCAGCAGGGTGCCCCGCTCCTCGCGAGGGTAGCCGCGGATCTCGAAGATGTCGGCGGCGTCGAAGTCCAGGTCGAGCTGGATGGTGACCGCCTCCTCGTGCTCCGTGAAGTTCGCGATCGAGAGGCGCTCCTGGAGCGCGCCGGAGAGCACGCGCTGCCGGCTGATCCCCAGCGACTGGCGGGCGAGGGACAAGCCGGGCGACATCTTGTCGTCGGGATTGCGCAGCAGGTCCGGGTTCGTGAGCTGGATCGTGCCCTGGTAGTTCTGGCCAGCGTCCGCCTGCAGGAGCGTCGGCCGGATCCCGTTCACCCGCAGGATCAGGCAGCTCAGGATGCGGGTGTCCTCGAAGTACAGGCCGAGGCCGCGCGAATCGGGATGGATGTCTCCGAACGGATCGGTCAGCAGGTAGAGGTTCCCGTGCTTGAGAACCTGCACGGAACCGAGATCGGTCGCCTTGACGATCTCGGTCGGTCGCGGGTCGATGAACAGGACCCCGGGATATGCCGCGTGGGCGCCGGTGCCCGCCGCGGGCGAGGGCGGCTCGACCGTGCCTGCCGCCGGGGTGATGCCTCCGAGGTGGTTTTCGCCCCCTCGGACGGCAGCTTCAGGCTCGCGATCAGGCCGCTGTGCCATCGCCCGTCCCGTCGTCACTGCCCATGACCGATCGCAGGCGATCGGCCTGGTCCGTCGTGCTCAGCGCATCGATCAGCCGGTCGAGATCGCCGTCCATGACTCGTGGAAGGCCGTGGAGGTCGAGTCCGATCCGGTGATCGGTCAGCCGGTCCTGGGGAAAGTTGTACGTCCGGACCTTGTCCGACCGCTCACCCGCCCCGATCATCAGGCGGCGCGCCGCTGAATCGGCCGCGCGCTGCTCGGCCAGCTGGCGATCGTAGAGCCTCGAACGAAGCACCGCGAGCGCCTTCGCCTTGTTCTTGTGCTGGCTCTTCTCGTCCTGGATCTCGACCACGAGGCCGGTCGGCAGGTGGGTAATGCGCACCGCCGAGTCCGTCGTGTTGACGGACTGCCCACCCGGCCCCGACGAGCGCTTGACCTCGACCCGGAGGTCGCGGTCCTCGTCGATGTCGATCTCCACGTCTTCCGCCTCGGGCATGACCACCACGGTCGCGGTCGAGGTGTGGATGCGGCCCGAGGATTCGGTCTCGGGGACGCGTTGGACCCGGTGGACGCCGCCTTCGAACTTGAGGCGGCTGTACGCGCCATCGCCACTGATCTGCACGATCGCTTCCTTCACGCCACCGATTCCCGTTTCTGACAGGCTCATCACGTCCGGCCGGAAGCGGTGCCGCTCCGCGTAGCGCAAGTACATGCGCAGCAGCTGCCCGGCGAACAGCGCGGCTTCCTCGCCACCCGTCCCGGCCCTGATCTCCATGATGACGTTTCGATCGTCGTTCGGATCCCTCGGGAGCAACAGCACCTTGAGCTCCTCGAGCTGTCGCTGCTCGTCGTGCTCCAGCTTGTTGACCTCGTCCCGCGCCAGGTCGCGCAGCTCCTCGTCCGCCTCACGGTCGCGGATCTCACGGGCGCCGCTCAGCTGCTCGCGTGTCGCCTGCAGCTCACGGAAGCTGGAAACGACGGGCTCCAGGCGTGCCAGCTCCTTGCCCAGCCGCCGAAGCTCGGAGGGCTGCGTGGCGTTCGCCGGATCGGCCAGCTCGGCCTGAAGGCTGTCGTACTGGCGGCTGACCTCGACGAGCTTCGCGTCGAGATCGGTCATGACAGGGGCGGCGCCTCGTTTGAATCATCTGCCGGCTGGACGCCGGCCTGCCCCGGACCGCGCTTCTCGGAGGCGATGGTCGCACCGGGCACGGGCACGGTCGCGATCTTCGGCGCGCCCGGTCGCGGAGCGCCGAGCGGCATCGGTTCGCGGTCGATCGGGGCGCTGCCGGTCGGGATCGCCTCCCCGTCGGCGACAAGTGCCTCCTCCATCGAAACGATCGCGACCTGGATCATGTCGTCGGTGGGGCGCTTGGTCGTGATCATCTGGACCCACAGGCCGGGCAGCAGGATCGCATGCACGAGCGGGTTCCGCCGGTAACGCGCTCCGGCGCGCAGGATCTCGTAACCGACCGACGCGATGATCGGGATCAGCACGATGCGGCTGCCGACCATGACGAGGGCACTCTGCCTGCCGACGAGCGCGAAGGCGACGATGGACAGGGCGATGACGACGACGAGAAATTCCGTGCCGCAGCGCTGGTGGGCGGTCGGGTACTTGCGGACCTCGTCGGTGGTCAGCGGATCGCCGGCCTCGAGCGCGTGGATCGTCATGTGCTCGGCGCCGTGGTACTGGAAGACACGCCGGATGTCCGGCGCGAACGAGATCAGGATCAGGTAGCCCATGAACAGCCCCACGCGTATGAGGCCCTCGACGAGGTGCTGGACGAGCCCGTTCTGGACGTTGCCAACCGTGGCACTGGCGAACAGGAGGGGCACCACGAAGAACACGCCAATTCCGATCGTCAGGGTGATCGCGAGCATCAGCGCAACGGCCCCGCGCCCGATCTCGATGCCCTCGCCGGAGGCGGCCACGCTCGCGGAGCGGACCAGCCAGCGGGTGCCGACGATCAGCGTCTCGTAGAGGACGACCAGGCCACGCACGAAGGGCAGCCGCGACGTCCGGGTGCCGTGGAATCCCGAGTCGAGGCGCTCGGTCGCCCAGACGATCTGCCCGTCAGGGTGGCGGAGGGCAACGGCAATGGCGTTACGACCGCGCATCAGGACGCCCTCGATCAGCGCCTGACCGCCGTAGTTGTACTTCGGCATGCGGAAAGTCTAAACGCCTGCCGGAACGCGGAGGGCCGGGTCAGCTGCGGACGGACCGCTCCAGGCGCTTCTGGAAGCGCTCGACCTGCCCCGCGGTGTCGATGATCGTCTGTTTGCCCGTGAAGAACGGGTGGCAGTTGCTGCAGACGTCGACGCGCAGCTCGGGGCGCGTCGAGCCGACCGTGAAGGTGGTCCCGCACGAGGCACAGTGCACCTCGGCCTGGTAGTACTTGGGGTGGATATCGGGTTTCACGTGCTTCTCCTGGACGCCTTCCGTACCGGGTCGCGTTGCCCGGCCGGTGGTCGTCCGCTTGGGTATCTAGGCGTATCTAGGCTTGCGTCCGGGCCGGCTTTGGTTGAGGTCGCTTTCCGGTCGCTGCCGGCGTTGCGGCCGGGGCGGCAACCGTCCCGACGACCGGCTCGACGCGGATCCGCTTCTTGTTCTTCTTCGCGTGCTCGAACCTGACGTGGCCGTTCGCGGTCGCGAACACGGTGTAGTCGTTTCCGAGGCCGGTGTTGGCGCCGGCGAGGAACGTCATCCCGCGCTGGCGCACGATGATCGTGCCCGCGTTCACCAGCTGGCCGTCGCCGGCCTTCACGCCGAGGCGCTGGCCGACGCTGTCGCGGCCGTTCTTGGAGCTCGAGCCGGCTTTCTTGTGCGCCATGAGCTATTCGTCCTTCTTCCTGCGCGGCTTCGATTGCCGCCCCTGCTCTCCACCGGCTGGGGTGGCCGAATCGTCGCTCGAGCCGGCTTCCGTGCTTCGGCCGGCGGTATCGTCCTCTCCGGATTGCGCCGACTTCGCGCCGTCCGCGGTCGCTTTGGCGGAGGTCGATCGAGCGGCCCTGCCGCCGCCCGAAGCCTTCGGTTCGCCCTCGGTTTTACCTTTCGCGGCGCCCGTGCCGGTCTTCTCGGCCGGTTTGGTGGCCTTCGTCCGCCCCCTCGCCGTGCCTTTGGGCCCGCTCTCCGCCTTTGGCGAGGTCCGGGCCGCGAGCTTCGCCGCGAGGGCGGCGTCCTCGGCCGCCTGCCGCGCGGCAGCTTCCTCGAGACGCGCGCGGTCGGCCTGCGCGGCTTCCTCAGACTCGCGAACGTCCTCGGCGGCGCTCCGGCCTCCGAACACGATGTCGCTGATCCGGAGCACGGTCAGGTCCTGGCGGTGACCCTTCTTGACCCTCCGACGGGCCTTCGGCCGGTACTTGAAGACGATCACCTTCTCGCCACGACCCTGGCGGACCACCTCGGCACTGACCTCGGCATCCGTGACCAACGGACGACCGATCGCGGCCTGATCGCCATCCGCGACGAGCAGCACCCGCTCGAGCTTGATCGAGCTGCCGGCCTCGGCATCGAGGCGCTCGACCTCGAGCTGGGTCCCGACCTCGACCCGGTATTGCTTTCCGCCCGTTTCGATGACCGCGTACATGGAACCTCGCGGACGACCTGACTGAAGGCCGCACTGGACAGGGTGACGTACCCGGG
>DASXSA010000144.1:0-6684 GCA_036506235.1 Candidatus Limnocylindrales bacterium
GTCGGGTAACCGTAGTTGTAGGCAATGATCTCGCCCTCGAGGTACCAGGTGACGTTCGCGGCCGACAGGTAGTCGATCGCGGTCCGGCCATCGGGCTGCGTGTGGCTGAAGTAGTGGTATGTCGCCATGTCCTCGGAGCGGGCCCGGGCGATCGCCATGAGCCGGCTGTCGACGCGCAACGCGCGGAGCCCCGCCTGAGCCCGGTCGGCGTTGATCAGCGAGATCATTCGGCTCTCCGCCTGGCTGATCGTCAGATCCGTGGCGCTGACGGCGGCGGGCGCGGCGGCCGGGAGCATCGTCGCGAGCAAGAGGGCGGCGAGGGTCAGGATCGATCGTGCACGCAGGAACATCTGGTCTCGAGGCTCTCGGGCGCCCGTGCCGACCATCGGCTCGCTCAAGGCGTGACCGGACGCTAGGTGCGAGACCTCGATCCCGGAATGGCACGTCCGTCGTGGCCCCTGGGCACCGGAAGGTACGGGGCTCTGCTGCGCCGGCTGCGTGGACGCCCGCTGCGAGACCGCCCACGACCCAACCGTTCCTCAGCGGACCGGTCGGCCGGGCTGCCTTCGGCGGTGCGTGCGGGAAACGGCCGACCGGTGCACCGACGCGCCACTTCGTCGCCGGTCACGGCCTCGGCGGCCGGCGCGAGCCTGCTGTGGGACCATGCCGGAGGCAGTTGAGTGGGAGGCCGGTCAACAGGAGGTGAAACGATGGCAGCCATTCGTCGAGCGGAGTCGACCTGGCAGGGCGATCTGACTTCGGGGTCCGGAGTGGTGACGGCGGCGACCAGTCAGGCGTTCACGGAGCTCCCGGTGACCTGGGCCTCGCGAACGGAATCCGCGGACGGCCGGACGAGCCCTGAGGAGCTCGTGGCCGCAGCCCACGCCGCCTGCTTCTCGATGGCGTTCTCGGGCGACCTGGCCAAGGCCGGAACGCCGCCTACGCGACTCGACGTCAGCGCAACGGTGACGTTCGACAAGCTCGACAAGTGGACCGTGGTGTCGAGCGCGCTGGCGGTTCGGGGCGTCGTGCCGGGCATCGACGCTGCCAGGTTCCGCGAGCTCGCGGAGGGCGCTCGCGACGGATGCCCGATCTCGCGCGCCCTGCAGGGCAACGTCAAGCTCTCGGTCGAGGCGACGCTCGAGAGCTGATCCGCGCCGGCGGAGTTAGTGAGCCAGAATCCGCTGCGGGTTTCCGGTCGTGATTTGCTCGATCTCGGAGTCGGACGCGCCGGCCTCGCGGACGCGCGGCAGGAACGTCTCCTGCAGGTACGTGTAGCCACGGCCGCCGTAGCGGGTGAGCTGACCGTTGTGGCAGACGTCCTGAGACAGGAGGACCCGCTCAGCGTGGCCTCGCGCGAGCAGCTCGCACAACAGCTCGACGATTCGGCCTTCCCCGTGACGTTCCATCGGGGTGACGCTCATGCCCAGGAAGTCGAATTCGAGGTTCGCTCCCCGCCCGACGATCTCGAGGTAGTAGTCGAGTGACGGGTACGAATCCGCGTGCCCGATCACGACCCTCGACGGGTCCATGCCTTCGTCCTCGAACAGCCGCAGCTGGTCGAGGCCAACGGGCGACATCACCGAATGAGTGGTGATCGCCAGGCCCGTGTGACGCGCGGCCCGAGCCGCCGCGCGATGCACCCGCTCCTCGAGGGCCGACACCCACGGTTTGTCGGTCCCGACCTCACCGATGATCCCCGGCTTGATCCCGGTCTCGGCGACGCCTTCCGTCGCCTCCCGGATGAGCTCCGAGGCCAGGTCGTCGACGCTCCGGCGGTCGATGAGCGCCTCAGCCGGGTAGTACGCGCCGCGATACCAGCCGGCGCCCATGACGATATGGAGGCCGGTCTGCTCGGACAGCCCGGCGAGACGCACCGGGTCTCGCCCGACGCCCGGCAGGGTGAGGTCGACCAGGCAGCTGCCGCCCGCGGCCCGAAAGCGCGCCAGCTCGGCTGTCGCGATCTCCTCGTCGCGCGACAGCTCCCAGTAGTCCCAGCGGTTGGGGATGTGCCAGAGCGCGATTGCCGTGTGCTCGTGCGGCAGCGTGAACCCGATGTCGGCCGCCGGGACCGGGCCGCGCACTGTCTGAACGAGTCCGGCCGGTTCCCTCGCGGTCGTGTTTCGCTCCCTCAGCTTGCCTTGCGATCGACGTCCTCGGTCACCACCGCCCAGGCCGGCACGAACGGCTGCGAGGGGATGTCCACCGGCGCCGGTCGGGAGGTCTTCGCTGCGGCGAGCAGCAGCTCCAGCACCGAAACCGCCCGGCGCTCGGACTCGGACCGCCGATAGCCGGGGCCCTCCTCGAGCGCAATCAGCGTCAACCCGTCGAGCAGCGCCGAGTACGCGGTCGCGACCGCATCGACGTCGATCCATTCGGGCAGCTCGCCGCGCGCGATCCCCTCCTGGAGCAGCATCCGGCCGACGGTGACGATCTGTTCACGCCGGCGCACGAGCATCTCGCGCACCGGCGGCTCCGATTCGGCCTCGGCCCACGCATGGACGAGGAACGACGTTCCGCCGCCGATCGCGCTGAATGCGTCAACCGTGTCGAGGAAAAACCCGATCGCGAGCGCCAGCTTCCCGGCGACGGTCGATCCAGCCGGCAGCCGGGCCGCGAGCGCGGTGACCGTCTCCTCGACGGTCATATCGCAGATGGAAAGGAAGAGCTCGTCCTTGCTCTTGTAGTAGGTGTAGATCGCCCCGACTGACAGACCGCTCTCGCGAACCACGTCCTGGATGGTGGCCCGATGGAAGCCGTGTTCGCCGAAAACGCGGAGGGCCGCGGCCGCGATCCGCTGGCGAACCTGCTGCTCATGCTGTTGGGTGATCCGCGGCATCGGGCTCCTGTCGACTTTGACAAAACGAATGTTCGCTCGCGGCAGTATAGGATCTTCGTCAAGGCGAGCGTGTCCGGTCGTGCCCGGCTCTCTTGACAAGGAGAATGAAGGTTCTCTATTGTCGCCCAACACACGACCTACGCCCTCCCACCGCCAGGAAGGACGCGCACATGTTCAGCCGCTGGGGCGCCTTCGTCTACCGCTTCCGGAAGCCCATCGCCCTCCTCGCCATCGTCGTGGCCGTCCTCGCGTCGACCGTCGCGGGCAAGGCAGCGTCGGTGCTCAGCGCAGGTGGCTGGCTCGACCCGACCTCCGAATCGACGACCGTCAACGATCGCCTGGCCTCCGAATTCGGCGCGGGCCACGGAACGCTGATCGCCGTCTTCCACGGCCCGGCCGGCACGAACGCGGCCTCGCCCGACTTCCAGGGGAAGCTCGAAAGCGCGCTCTCGGGCCTTCGAACGGACGACCGGGTCGCGGGCATCGTCGGCTACGCCGAGACGCGCGACGACCGCTTCATCAGCATGAATGGACAGGCGGCGTATGTCGTGATCCAGCTCAAGGCGAAGGACGAAGCATCGGTCAACTTCCTCGACGACCTGCGGGCGAAGATCGCCGTGCCCGCCGGCGTCGACCTGAAGCTGGCGGGGTACGGCCCGTTGACGAAGGACTCGGTGCACCAGGCCGAAAAGGAGCTCGTCCAGGCCGAGACCGTGTCGCTGCCAATCGCCGGGCTGATCCTGATTCTTGTCTTTGCGTCCGTCGTTGCCGCCGGAATGCCGCTGCTAGTCGCCGGTCTGGCCATCCCGACGACCCTGGCACTTGTCTGGATCGTTGCCCAGCAGATCGAACTGTCCATCTACGTGCAGAACGTGTCCACGATGCTCGGGCTGGCCCTCGCGATCGACTACTCCTTGTTCATGGTCAGCCGTTTCCGCGAGGAGTTGCGTCGCGGGCGAACCGTCGGTGACGCGGTCGAGGTCGCCGTAGCGACGAGCGGCAAGGCGGTGGCGTTCTCCGGGTTGGCCGTCGCCATCGGCCTGTCCGGGCTGCTGTTGTTCGAGGCGCCCGCGCTTCGGTCGTTCGGAATCGGCGGTGCGCTCGTCGTCGCAGCGTCGGTCTTCTATGCGCTGACCTTCCTGCCTGCCGTGCTCGGAATGCTCGGCCCACGGGTGAACTCGCTCAACCTGGTCGACCTGTTCGATCGCCTGCGGGCCCGCATCGGCCTTCGCACGCGGGCCGTGTCCGAGCGGGTCCGGCGCTCGCGCTGGGAGCGCGTGGCACAAGCCGTCATGGCTCGGCCGGTGCTCGTCCTCGTTCCGGTGCTGGCGATCCTGCTCGCGGCGGGAACGCCCTTCCTTCACCTGAAGCAGGGCATCCCGGACGCGTCGGTCCTGCCAGCCGGGCTCGAGAGCCGCGAGGCGTCGCTCGCCCTCCAGGACGAATTCCGCCCCGGAGAGACCTCCCCGATCACGATCCTCGTGAACGTCACCGGCTCGCCTACCGATCCAGCGAACGTCACCGCCCTGATGGCGTACGCCGACCAGATCGCGAAGGTGTCCGGGGTGGACCGGGTCGAAGGGCCCTTCCGCCTGGTGGATCCGTCGACAGGGAACGCGCTGCCGTCCGGGCAGGTTGCACAGCTCTATACCTTGCCTCGCGAGCAACGGCCTGCGCCCCTCGCCGCTGCGCTCGACGCGCTGCAATCGGCGTACGTCCGTGGCCAGACGGTTCGCCTCGACGCGATCAGTCCGCTCGCACCGGCCTCACCGGCGGGCACAGCGGTCATCCCGGTGATCCGGGCGATCCCGGCCGGCGCCGGCATCACCACCCAGGTCGGCGGCTTCGCGGCGACCGGCTACGACTTCACCGTCGCGCAGGCCAGCACGATCCCGTGGGCGGTCGGCGTCACGCTGCTCGCAAGCGCCGCGATCCTGTTCCTGCTGTTCGGATCGCTCGCCATCCCGATCAAGGCCGTCGTCATGACCCTGCTCTCGATTACGGCGAGCTTCGGCGCCCTCGTATGGATCTTCCAGGACGGCAATCTGGGCAACGTGCTCGGCTTCCAGTCGCCCGGATTCACGATCGCGGGCAACCCGATCATCATGTTCAGCGTCCTGTTCGGGCTGTCGATGGACTACGAAGTCCTGCTCCTGTCGCGCATCCAGGAGGCCTACCGACGCACGAACGACAACCGCGCCTCGGTCGCCGAGGGCCTTTCGAGGACGGCCGGCGTGATCACCGGCGCGGCGCTCATCATGGTCGTCGTCTTCTCGGCCTTTGCGCTCGCCGAATCGATCACGATCAAGAGCATCGGCGTGGGCATGGCAATCGCCGTGTTCATCGACGCCACGATCATCCGCGTGCTGCTCGTCCCCGCGACCATGCGCCTGCTCGGGCGCTGGAACTGGTGGGCGCCGGGCCCGCTCGGGCGGCTGGCCGACCGGCTCGGGTTCAACCACGTGGAGGACCAGCCGACGGCGCCGGTCGATTCGGGGGCTCGTGGTCCAGCCGCGGAGGCGGGCGGCGCAGTAGGCTGACGGCGTGAGTGCTTCGGGATCCGGCGAATCAGCGAGCGACAGGCCGAACGAGGGCAGCAGAGAGGGCGAGGTCGTCGACGAGTTCGGCCGGCCACTCGCCCGGTCCGAAACGGGTGGCTCGGGCGGCGAGCGCGGCCGCGACGTCTGGACCTGGGGCTGGACGTGGCCACCCGAAGAAGGGCGCCGACGGGGCGTTCCCTGGATTGGCATCTTCCTCCTGCTGCTCGGTGCGCTGTTGCTGGTCGAGCAGTTCGTGCCCAGTGTCCAGGTGGCGGGTTCCGCCTTCCTGCTCGCGCTCGGGCTTGCGTTCCTCATTTCGTGGGCCATCGACCGCGGGCCGGGTGCGCTGTATGCCGGTGCGATCCTCACCGCGCTCGGCCTGTCGAACGTCCTGAGCGACACCGGCGTCATTACCGGTCCAGGCTGGGGCACGCTGTTCCTCGGGCTCGCGTTCGCGTTCATCGCGCTCGTCCGCCTGGCGACCGGTGGCGGATTGGGCTGGCAGACGTGGTTCGCTGCGATTCTCGTCGTGATCGGAGGCGCGCGAGTCGCGGAGCGTCAGGTCCTCGGCCTCCCGGATCTCGGCCGATACGTCTGGCCGCTGATCCTGGTAGCGCTCGGGGTGTGGCTGCTCTACCGGGCTCGCGGACGCAGTGCCTACCCGTGAAGCCGCAGGGCAGCCTCTAGCGCGTCGCCCAGGCGGTCGACCACCTGCGCGATCTCATCGTTGGTGATCACGAAGGGTGGCCCAAGCACGATCAGGTCGCCATTTGCGCCGTCGGCGTTACCAGTGGCGGAGTAGAGCAGCAGTCCGCGGGACCGTGCCTCGGCGAGGACGCCTTCCACGACGCGTTCGGTGCGCGGAAATGGCGCCCGGGTGTCGCGGTCGGCCACGAGCTCGAGTGCGAGCAGGAGGCCGCGGCCGCGGATCTCGCCGACGTTCGGGTGGTCCACGAACCGCGCGTCGAGAAGGGCTTTGAGTCGTTCGCCCTTGTCCGTGCTCATGGCGACAAGGTCTTCTTCCTCGAGGATGCGGAGCACTTCGCCGGCGGCCGCCGCTCCAACCGGTGAGTGGGAGAACGTAAACCCGTGGACGAACGCCCCGGCTGACCTGGCGGTCTCGTACACGTCGCCGGAAGTGGCGACGAATCCGAACGGCGCATACCCGGACGTGGCTCCCTTGGCTGCGATCACGATGTCCGGCCGCACGTCCCAGTGGTCCACTCCGAACCAGCGGCCGGTCCGGCCGAAGCCGGTCATGACCTCGTCGGCCACGAGCAGCACTCCATACCTGCGGCAGACCTC
>DASXSA010000145.1:0-1918 GCA_036506235.1 Candidatus Limnocylindrales bacterium
CGGCGAGGCGGAGGCCCGTTCCAACATCGACCTTCCCGGCCGCCAGCAGGACATCATCGACGCGGTCAAGGCGACCGGCAAGCCGTTCGTGGTCGTGCTCTTCAACGGCCGGCCGCTGACGCTCGACAAGGTCGACGCGAGTGCTCCGGCGATCCTCGAGGCCTGGTTCCCGGGGATCCAGGCGGGGAACGCGGTCGCCGACGTCCTGTTCGGCAAGGTCAACCCGGGCGGCAAGCTGCCCGTGACGTTCCCCCACACCGTTGGGCAGGTGCCGATCTACTACAACCACGAGCCCACGGGGCGCCCGTGCGATATCACCTTCAGGTGGAACTCGCGCTACCGCGACCTGGTGACGTGCGAGCCGCTGTACCCGTTCGGGTACGGGCTCAGCTACACGACCTTCTCGATCACGAACCTGCAGCTCAGCTCGCACACGATGCGGTCGCACGGGCGGGTGACGGCGACCGTCGACGTCACGAACACCGGCAGCCGTGCCGGCGACGAGGTCGTCCAGCTCTACATCCACGACCCGGTCGCGAGCATCTCGCAGCCGGTGCGCCGGCTGCGCGGTTTCGAGCGCGTGGCGCTCGAGCCGGGGCAGACGAGGACGGTCACCTTCACGCTCGACCGGAGCGACGTCGGCTTCTATGACAACTCCGGCCGGTTCGTAGTCGAACCGGGCGCGATCGACGTCTACGCCGGCGACAGCTCGAACGCGCAGCTGACGGACTCCTTCACGGTCGTTCCGTAAGCGCTCACAGGGAGGCCGGCTCGCCCTCGGCGGGCGAGCCGGCCTCCCGGCGCGCGTTCGTCGGGCGCCGGCCGTCGAAGCCGACAGACATGCCCCCTCCGGGCGTTTCCTGATGCCAGACCCTCGGACCGGTCGCGAAACGCGAATGCCGGTCCGCGGATCCCGCACGATCTGGCCGGCCGCACGCGACGCTAGCCGGCCCACTCCACGCGCGCCATTGGCGGTCCGGGGCGTGTCCCCCGGGCCAGACCCGAGGGCACGCCTGCCCCGGTCACGCCTGGTCGGCCACTGGCGCTTCAGTACGCTCCGTTGGATGCCGCGGCTCGTCGGGATCAACCACGTCGCGCTCGAGGTCGACAGCGTCGACGAGGCGCTCGACTTCTACGGCCGGATCTTCGACTTCGAGCTCCGCGGCCGCGGCCGCCGGATGGCGTTCATCGACATGGGCGACCAGTTCATCGCGCTCGCCGAGGGACGAACGCAGCCGCCCGACCGGCATCGCCATTTCGGCCTCGTCGTCGACGACAAGGAGGCGACCCGCCGAGCCCTGGAAGAGGCCGGCGTGGAGATCCAGGCTGGTCGCGGGCTCGACTTCGTCGACCCCTGGGGCAACCAGGTCCAGGTCGTCGACTACCGCGAGATCCAGTTCACCAAGGCGCCCGAGGTCCTTCGGGGCATGCGCCTCGACGGCCTCGCGAAGAGCGACAAAGCGCTCGAGGAGCTGCGGGAGAAGGGGCTCGCCTAACGTCGTCGATGTTCTCGGCGGCCCACGTCAACGTCTTCACGAGGACATGGCGGCGTTTCGCCCGACCAGCGCCAATCCTGATCAAGCTCAGACCCTGAGGCGAACCCCGACATCACAGGTTGGGATAGAAAACTGGTGCACCGTATCGCTGCGCGGATTCCTGGTAGACGGTCAGGTTGACCAGCAGAGCCGGGTTCGAAGCAGGCGTCGGGTAAAAGACATGGACGAAGATCCCATTCGCGCCTTGGTAGTTGCGCTGACCGCAGAACACCGTCGGCGGTCCCGGCGCGTTCATCGTCTCGGCTAGCGTCACGAGGCAGATCACGCTCGAGCTGTCGGTGGGGATGAACGCCTTGATCTCGGTTGGAGAGCCGGGGTCGACCTGTGCCGAGGTCAGCGCGATCCGTGCAGCGGGCGCCAGC
>DASXSA010000146.1:0-4113 GCA_036506235.1 Candidatus Limnocylindrales bacterium
CCGCCCACCCCGATGCGGGCGATCAGCGCCAGGATGACGTCCTTCGCCGAGACGCCGGGGCGGAGCCGTCCATCGACCCGGATCTCGTAGGTCCCCGGCCGACGCTGGAGCAGGCACTGGGTGGCCAGGACCATCTCGACCTCGCTGGTTCCGATCCCGAACGCCAGCGCACCGAAGGCTCCGTGCGTGCTCGTGTGGCTGTCGCCACAGACGATCGTCATGCCCGGCTGGGTCAGCCCGAGCTCCGGGCCGATGACGTGCACGATGCCCTGGTTCGGGGTCCCCAGGCCGTGCAGCGGAATGCCGAACTCCCGGCAGTTCGCGGTCAGCTGGTCGACCTGCGCCGCGGCGAGCTGGTCGAGGATCGGCAGGCTGCGCGGGTGGGTTGGGACGCTGTGGTCGGCCGTGGCGACGGTCCGCTCGGGATGGCGCACCTTGAGCCCGCGCTGCCGCAGACCGGTGAACGCCTGGGGACTGGTGACCTCATGAACGAGGTGGAGGTCGACCGCGAGGACCGCCGGGGCGTCAGGATCCTGGCTGACGAGATGGTCGTTCCAGATCTTCTCGAACAGCGTTCGCGGGCGGGCGCTCATGGGCCGGCAAGGCTAGCACAAGCACCCGCCCGGATCGGTCGGGCCGGGAGGCCGGACTTTGCTTCAGCAGGGATTGCTCCAGGTGAGCGCGAACGTTGGCGAGTAGTCGGCATCGACCCCCGATTCACCCTTGAAGTGGGCCCGGAATTCGTACGTCGTCGCGCCTCGAGCGGTGGACGAGACCGTGAAGGTCCTGGCCCAGTTGTTCGACGAGCTCGTATCCGAGCCGACCGACGTGTCGTCGACCGCCCACGTCGTGCTGCCCTTCAGGCGTCGATCGAACCAGACCGTCCGCGACGCGAGGGTGTTGCCGCTCAGGACGCCGTAGCTGCTGTCGGACTTGATCGCGAGGCGACCCGATACTGTCAGGCCCGCTCCGTAGCAGTCCGCCGTGAGTGGGGCCGCCGCCGTCAGCGTGCTGTAGAGCCCGGTCGGACCATGGCCGGTGATGTGGTCGAAGCAGTCCGGGTAGCCCTCGGAGGTCGAGGCCACGTCGTACAGAAGCTGCATCCGCGCCTCGTCGCAGCGCTGGAGGCGGTGAACGTTCCAGCCGTAGTTGGGGCGGGTGACGGGAGCTGGAGTCATGACCGTGTCGGACTGGCTCGTGTCCATGTGGTCGAGGAACCCGCCGACGTGACCTGCCTCGTGGATCGCGATGCGTTCGACGTCCCAGCAGCCGTTGACCAGGCTGAGCTGACACCACGGCAGGTTCGGGTTTCTCCTGATCCAGATCCTCCAGCCGGGGCTCCCGGCGCCGGACGCACAGCCGAGCCAGCCGGGGACGTTGTTGCAGGCAACGACGCCGGTGACGTTCGTGAACGAGACCGTCGCCTGCCCGCCCGCCGTTCGTCGGAAGGCGATGTGCCTGGAGTTGTTCGACGTGATCGACGCCCATTGCGTCTCGAGGACGTCCTGCAGCGGGGCCTTGAGCCAGGTCGGGACGGTTGAATCCCAGTCATATGTCGAGCCCGCGGCGACCTCCGACGTCGACCAGCTGCGCCCATACGGTGCGGGCGTCGGGCTGTGGCCGGCGGTTGGCGCGGCCGAAGCCACGGAGACGGCAGCCGTGAGCAACAGTCCGGACAGCCGGGCCGCGCCGACGAGCGATCGTCGGCGGTTCTTGGCAACGCCGCGGTTCATGGAGCACCAACCTTGAATGCGGCGGCCGTAAAGGCGGCGCTGTTCCTGTCGAGCAGCCCGGCAGTCGCCTGCCCGGTCGGCGTGGCAAGGGCGTCCCCGAGGCTCGGCTGGTCGAGCAATACCAGCTGGTCGAACGTCGACAGCGCCGAGACGAGATACTGGATGTCCCCGCCGCGCGTCTGCGTCAGCAGCTTTCGTGCCTTGCCGCTCGCGAGGTCAACCTCTTCGATCACGTAGTCCCGACCGATGTCGGCCGCAATGACGAGCGCCTCGCCCGCGGGATCGGCGACTACGTCATAGAGCAGGTCGGCCCGGATCGACCAGCGCGGCTTGCCGCTCCCGAGGTCGCGCAATTCAAGGCCGCCCGGCCGGAGAACGAGCAGCTCCTCGTCGGTCACCGCAACCGGGATGAGACCGTCGGATGCCGTCCGCAGGCTGAACGTGCCGAGATCGATGACGTCGAGATGGACGCTCCTGAGGCCGCCGATCGTCGAGGTGATGGTCTTTCCCGAGGCGCTCGCAAGGACCGGACCACGCTCGACGTTCGGCCCGAGCGGCTTGAGATCCAGGACCGGGCCCGCCAGCAGGCGAGGTGTCGCGTTTGCAGCGCTGAGGTCTACGACCCACAGGCCGCCATCCGACTGTCGGCTTGCGTCGGCGAAACCCGTCCAGGTCAGGCTCGATCCGACGAGCATGCCGTGGTTCACGACCACTTCTGTGCGGACCTGGCGCTCGCTCGCTCCGGTGTTCACGTTCCGGACGTAGAGGTCCGTACCGGCCGCTCCGGCCAGCGCCGAGGCCACCCTGTCCGCCGCCGCGGCCAGTCCGATTTCGCCGGGGGGCAGGATGATTCGCGCGGTCGTGCCCTCGACGCCCGCGACCGACACGAGGCCGCGCTGGTTCTGGGGCGAGTTGTCGGCGATCTCGGCGAGCCAAGTCCGCGACCGAAGCGCGCTCGGCACGCCCGATCTGGGACCGACGCTGGACACGGCCGCGGTCTGACCGGCACTCACCGTTGCCGGCGGGCTGGCGGTTGGGGTCGCCGCGGCCGGCGGCGATGACTCCGCTAACGAGGGTCCAGGACTACCGCCGGGGCTCACCGACGGAGCGATTGCGCGGCCGCCCGAGCCGAGGCGCGTTCCGATCGCGACGAGCCCGATGACGAGCGCGAGCAAGGCGACCACCGGCAGAGACGCCACGCGACCGTCGCGGGGCGCACTGCCTGAAACGTGCGCGCCGACCGGTTCCCCGGATGGCGTGCGCGGTCTGTCTGGCATCCGACTTCTCCTCACGGCAGGTACCTGGTCGCGGGATGTCGGGCGGGCCTCCGGCGAGCGCTCGCCGAGAGGTCGGCGCGATTTGAGCACGCCGCTCTCTACTGGGACTTATCAGCCGCGGCCGGAGGGGAGAGGTCTGGTACGGTCGGGGTGGTTGCGCAATCGGGCCGGGCTGCTAGACTGCCCGGACACCTCGGACCGCCGAGTGTGCTTTCACGGGAGATCTCGTTGAGCGTCTTCAACGAAACGGATCGCCGCCACGTCGCCGTCGTCATTACGAGCGATGGCCGCCGCGTCCGGGTCCCCGTGGCGGACTCAGGTCTGGTCGACGTATCCCCCATCGGCATTCTCCGGTTCCTCGTCCTTGGGCTGGATGGCCTTCTCGGCCTTATTACCGGCTCCCGGCGGGAGACCGACGGACTGCGGAGGGACGAGCGCCGCTAGCGCCCGAACACCGAAGACCGAAGGGACCCTCGCCGGGAGGCGAGGGTTTTTCGTTGTCTGAAGGTCAGGGACCGACAGATCAGGAAAGGGACAGGGACGGAATGACGATCACGAGACGCGAGGGATCCAGGCCGGCGGCGACCGGGTCCGATCTTCCCGCGCCCGTCGCGCCGCCTACGGCGCCGCCCCGTCGCTCACACGTTCCCAACGACGGCAGTGCGGAAGCCCTGGCCGTCGAGTCCGCACGCAAGACGATGCTCCACGAGGCGCCCGTCCGGAAGCGCACCCGGATCGGGGCAGACGCCGTTTGCGAAGCGCTGATCCGTCAGGGTGTCGATCTTTTCTTCGGCTATCCCGGCGGCGTCGTCCTGCCGCTCTACGACGTCCTCGGCGACTACCCCGACCTGCGGCACATCCTGGTTCGGCACGAACAGGGCGGGGCGCACGCGGCCGACGGTTACGCGCGGGCGACGGGCAGGGTCGGGGTCTGCCTGGGAACGTCGGGACCGGGGGCCACCAACCTCGTGACGGGCATTGGCACGGCGCAGCTCGACAGCGTGCCCATCGTGGCGATCACCGGCAACGTCCCCGCTGCGCTGCTCGGCAAGGACGCCTTCCAGGAGATCGACATCAACGGCATCACGCTGCCGATGACGAAG
>DASXSA010000147.1:0-12952 GCA_036506235.1 Candidatus Limnocylindrales bacterium
GGCGAACGGCTCGCCGGTCTCCCAGTACGGGTAGCGGAGCCACATCTTGCCGGGCTCGACACCGTCGTACTCGAAGGCTTCCCACACCGGGTGCACCTCCGTGACGTAGAAGATTCCGCCAGGACGGACGAAGTGGGCGGCGACCTCCGCCCAGGCGCGGATGTCGGGCAGCCAGCCGAGGACGCCGCGCGACGTGTACACGACGTCGAACTCGCCTTCGAGCCGGTTCCGAAGGTCGTAGACGTCGGACTCGACGAATCGCGCGTCGAGGCCAAGTTCGGCTGCCAGTGAGCGGGCGAGCGCGACGGCCTCACTCGAGAAGTCGACGCCCGTGACTTGCGCCCCGAGGCGGGCCCACGAAAGCGAGTCGATCCCGAAGTGGCACTGAAGATGCAGGAGCGTCTTTCCCACGACCGGTCCGATCTCCTCGATCTCGTATTCCCGCAGTCGGACGCCGCCGCGCTTGAACCCCTCGAGGTCGTAGAACTCCGAGCGTTCGTGGACCTTCGTCCAGGCGTTCCACAGGACACGGTTCGCGGCGATGTGCTCCTCGCTGATCGGGCGGCGATCAGTCATTTTTGGCTCTCCCTCCGGACGCCATTGGCTTCGGGCATTCGCGGGGTATCGTCGGCGGCGATGGACGGCAAGGCCTCGCCATTCAGCTGCCCGCTCTGCCGGGCCGACCTCGCGCCGATGATCCACGAGGGCACGTTCTGGCGACTCGTGCTGAACTGGAACCAGGACCGGCTGGGCCAGGCCTTCCTGGCGCTGTGCCGCCATGTCGAGCTTCCAACCGACCTGACTCTCGACGAGTGGGACGAGCTTCGCGAACTGCTACGCGATGCGCTTGACCGCGAACGAGCAGCCTTCAAGCCCGATCACTTCAACGTGATGTTCCTGGGGAACGAGGTTCGGCACCTGCACCTTCACATCTTTCCGCGGTATGCGACTCCGCGCGAGGCAGCCGGGGTCGTTTTCATCGATGCAGCGTGGCCCGATCACTACGGCCTGGAGCCTGGCCCCACGCTGACTCGCGAACAGCTCGAGGCGGTGGCGGACCTCCTCCGATCAGAGCAAGCCGGCTAGATCAGGTCTTCGGGTCCCAGATCGACGCGTCGACGACGTCCTTGAGCAGGCCGTTGCTCCAGGGGACGCTCCACGACGTGTCGATGAACTTGCTGGACTCCAGGAGCAGCTTCTGCCATGGGTTGTTCGGGTCCTTCATGGCTGCGGCTCCCGCGTCCATCGCGCCGTAGCTGTCCATCTCCATCAGGAACTTGTAGCCGCCGGCGTTCTTCTCCGAGCTGTAGACCACCGTGAACGTCCCGAGGTACTTCGAGCCGGGCGGTGCCGCATCGCGCAATGCCTGGTCGTTCTCGATGACCCACTTCTGGTGGGCCTCTTCCTGGCCGACCTTGACCGTGTAGCCGAACTCCTGGATGAACCGCATGGCTTCGCCTCCTCCTGCTTCGCCTGCCGATGCGGCCATTATCCGCTCGCGGCCGCGCCTACTCGAACCAGTACTCCAGCGTCCAGGTCGCACCTCGGCCAGATTCCGCCTCGAAATCGCCTTCACCGCGCAAGCCGGCCAGGCCGCCCGTCCCCGAACGCGGGATCACCCACCAGCGACCTCGGACGGTCGTGCCTTCGCGGGTGGCCTCGTCCTGGAGCAGGAAGCTCCCCGACCGGCCGGCCAGGCTGCCCTCCACGAGCTCGATGCCGCACAGGCTGGCCGATCCATCCTTGCGGGCGGCCTGCAGGAAGCGCACCGTACCCGGGCCCTCGATGTCGCCGACAAATCGCTCGGTGATGTGCAGCTCGACGAGGTCTGGTCCGTCGGACTGCTCGCGGTAGACGATCCGCTCGTGCGATCCAACTTCGATCCGACCGCGCGCTACCTGCCTGTCCACGCGCCACCTCCTGGCCCACGCCTCGGCCCTGGCCGACATCTTTCATTCATGGGGGACGATCATCACTGGGGCAGGTCGAACCGTCGCCGGATCGCGTCCAGGTCGCGCCGATCGTCGTCGTCCAGCTCGTACCCGTCATGGGTGATGAGCTGCAGCTCCGGGGTCAGGCAGCGCACGCGCACGCCCGCGATTCGGCCCGCGCCTGCCAGGCCGGAGGCCGGATAGACCCATATCTCGTCGTTGTCCATCGTGTAGTGCCCGTTGCCTTCAGAATCGAAGACCACTGGATGGACGTCCACCTTGTGTCTTGCGTCATCGGTCAACACGAAGTTCGAGTGCAGTCGGCCCTCGGTCAGCTGATAGCCGTGGGCGCCGAGTAACTCGACGAGGGCCGGCACGTCGGGCACCGGAACGACGAGGTCCACATCCTCGTGTGGCCGGGTCTGCTCGCCTAGTAGCGCGTCGATTCCCCAGCCCCCGTCGAGCCAGGCGGGAATGCCCCGGCCCTCGAGCGCCGCCAGCACGCCGAGTACGTCGGCCGCCGACATGGCGAAGCGCGGACCTGGGGTGGGTCTGTTTCTAGCTGCGGCGGCGGACACGGGCGACGGGAACCGCCGGGACGTCGTCGACGATCTCCGCGGTCAGCCAGGCGGCCGAGCCGTCATCTCCATTCGCTGGCGTCGAATGTCTGCCGGCGCCGCGCGTGGTCTCGCTCCACTGGCGCTGGCGCTCGAGGCGATACAGCGCGATCAGGTCCACCAGGGGCGGGTCGTCGTCCTCCTGAACGCCCTTCGGCCAGGCCAGGTTGTCGGGGTGAGAGAACAGGCCTCCGAACAGCCCGACGATGCCGTCGCCCACCGAGCCGACAGCCGTGAACTCGACCACGGCGACGAAGAACACGAGGAGAGCGCAGGAGAGCAGCAAGTCCATCGTTCGGGCCTCGCTGTCGACAAACGGCGAGCCAGTCGAGGTCAGCGTACACCCAGCCGGCGGAGACTCATTCGGGCGTTCGGGCCAGGTGACGCCAGCCGGCGCCGCTGTTCGCACGCGGCACGATCCAGTACGCTCGGATCTCCACGTTTGGCGAGGAGCGAGCGTGATCTGCTCGAACTGCGGGACAGAGAACAAGCCGGGGCGAAAGTTCTGCGTCCAGTGCGCGAGCCCGTTGGGGATCGCGTGCCCGAACTGCGGCACGCTCGCTGAACCGGGCGACAAGTTCTGCGGCAACTGCGCGACCGCGCTGCACCCGCCGACAGGCTCCGCCGCCGCGTCGAGCGACCCCTTCGCCCCGACGGCAGGCAGCGCATCGCCGGTGTCAGAGCGGCGCCTCGTCTCGGTGCTCTTCGCCGACCTGGTCGGGTTCACGCCATTCGCCGAGGAGCGGGATCCCGAGGCAGTCCGCGACGTTCTGTCCCGCTACTTCGACACCGCGCGCGAAGTGGTGGAGCGGCACGGTGGCTCCATCGAGAAGTTCATCGGCGACGCCGTCATGGCCGTCTGGGGCACGCCCATCGCGCATGAGGACGACGCGGAACGGGCGGTACGAACCGGCCTCGAGCTGGTCGATGCGGTGCGTGGGCTTGCGCCAGGGATTGAAGCGCGGGCTGGCGTGCTGACCGGCGAGGCCGCGGTGAGCCTCGGCGCCGTCGGCCAGGGCATGGTCGCCGGAGACCTCGTCAACACGGCGGCGAGGCTCCAGTCGGTGGCGCCCCCGGGAGCGGTCCTGGCCGGCGAGGCCACGATGCGCTCGACAAGCGCGTCGATCGCGTTCGAGCCCGTCGGCGAACAGGAGCTGAAAGGAAAGAAGGCGCCCGTCGCTGCATGGCAGGCGATGCGCGTCATCGCGCAGCGCGGCGGACGCGGTCGCGCCGAAACGCTCGAACCGCCCTTCGTCGGTCGGGAGGACGAGCTCCGTCTTCTCAAGGATCTTCTTCACGCCACCGGACGCGAGCGCCGCGCACGCCTCGTATCGATCACGGGGCCTGCCGGGATCGGCAAGAGCCGTCTGGCGTGGGAGTTCGAGAAGTACATCGATGGCGTCGTCGAGAACGTGTACTGGCATCGCGGCCGCTCGCCCTCCTACGGCGAGGGCATCACGTTCTGGGCCCTCGGAGAGATGGTCCGCCGCCGTGCCGGGCTTGCCGAGAACGACGACGAGGAGACCACCAGACAGCACGTCCACGACACGGTCATCGAGTACGTCGACGACGAGGCCGATCGCGCCTGGGTCGAGCCTGCGCTGCTGACGCTCCTCGGACTCGAGCCGCCACCGGCCGGAGGCCGTGACGTCCTGTTCGCGGCGTGGCGGATCTTCTTCGAGCATGTCGCCGCCAAGGGCACGACCGTGCTGCTGTTCGAGGACCTTCAGTGGGCGGATAGCGGGCTTCTGGCGTTCCTCGATCACCTCATCGAGTGGTCCAAGGGCGCGCCGATCATCGTCGTGACGCTTGCGCGCCCCGAGCTGTTCGACCGAAGACCCGACTGGGGCGTGGGCGTCCGCCAGTTCACGGCCATCGCGCTGGAGCCGCTGTCGGAGCCCGCCATGCGCGAGCTGCTCGCCGGGCTCGTGCCGGATCTGCCTGAATCCGCGGTGCGGGCGATCCTCGGCCGTGCCGACGGGATTCCCCTTTACGCTGTCGAGATCGTGCGCTCGCTGATCGCCGACGGGCGCCTCGAGCGCCGTGGCGATACGTTCGCCGCAGTTGGTGATCTCGGCAAGCTCGCGGTTCCGGAGACACTCCGATCGCTGATCGCGTCGCGACTCGATGCGCTCGATCCAGCCGACCGGGGGCTGCTCCAGGACGCATCGGTGCTCGGCCAGGTGTTCAGGGTCGCCAATCTCGCGGCGGTGACCGGGATAGCGGGACCTGAGCTCGAGTCGCGCCTGCGCATGCTCGTGCGGCGCGAGATCCTCGAGCTCGAGGCGGATCCACGCTCGCCGGAACGCGGGCAGTACGCCTTCGTGCAGTCGCTGATTCGGGAAGTGGCCTACGGCACCCTCGCCCGGCGGGAACGACGCGCGAAGCATCTGGCGGTCGCCCGCCACTACGAGGCCGTCGGCGACGACGAGACGGCCGGCGTACTCGCTTCGCACTATCTCGCGGCTCACGAATCCTCGGCCGAGGGGGAGGAAGCACGCGCCGTGGCAACGCAAGCACGCATCGCGTTGCGAGTGGCGGCCGAGAGGGCGGCCGCGCTGGGCGGCCACGACCAGGCGGTCGCGTTCGTGGAACAGGCCTTGTCCGTGACCGACGAACCGTCAGAGCGAGCCGAGCTCCTCGAACGGGCCGCTCGCTCGTCCGCGGCGCTCGCCCGGTACGACGCGGCCCACGAATACGCGCAGGCGGCAATCGACGCTCGACGCGAGACCGGCGACCTGCTCGCGGCGGGTCGGGCGCGCGCGATCCTGGGAGAGACGCTTCTCGACGCGAGTCGTATTCCCGAAGGCATCGACGTCCTCGAGGCGGCCCTGGCGGACCTGAGTGCCATGGCTCCCGTCGAGGGTCTCGGACACGTTCAGGCGACGGTGCGGACGCTGCTTTCGCGCGGCTTGATGCGGACCGGCGAGTACGAACGGGCAGTTGCAGCCGCGGACGCTGCCCTGGACTGGGCCGAGCCACACAACGTTGAGTCCATCATCGCCGACGCGTTCAACAACAAGGGGTCGGCGCTGGGGAATGCCGGACGTCGTCGCGAGGCCGTGGCCCTCCTGCGAGAGGCTGTCCGTCTGGCAGATGCCGGCGGCTTCGTCAGTTCCTCGCTGCGCGCCCGCAACAACCTCGGCACAGTCGCCCAGGATGACGACCCGAGGCTGGCGCTCGAGGTGTCGCGCGAAGGCCGCGATCTGGCGCTGCGCGTCGGCAACCGAGGCATGGCCAATTGGCTGTCCGGTTCGGCCGCGTTCTGGTCGCTGACAGCAGGGTCCGAGTGGGACAACGAACTGGCAATACTCGCCGAAGGGCTCCAGGCGAGCGGTACCACGGCACCCGCCGATCGGCACCGAATGCTGGGGATCTCCTGGGTCATTCGGATGGCTCGTGGTGAGGATGCGACTGCCGCGATCGCCGAGCTCGAGGAGCTGTTCACACACGTGAAAGATCCAGCAGCCGGGATGGGACACGCCATCAACCACGCGTACTGGTCGGCGGCAAAGGAGCATTTTACGGAGGCGTTCGACGAGTTCATGCGCGGAGCCGACATCTTTCCGGCCTACGAGGACCTGGTTGTGCCGCCGGGGATGCGCGCGGCGTTCTGGGCTCGCGACCCATCCCGCGTGGCGATCGCACTCGCTCGGATGGAAGCCTCACCCTTCACCGGTAAACGGTCCAAGGCAAAGCTCGCCTGGGCGCACGCAGGAGCCGCCGCGATCGAGGGCGACCGCACTACCGCCGTTGCGGGGTTCCGTGACGCGCTCGAGCGGCTCAGGGAGCTGGGCGAAGAGTTCGAGGTCGCCTTGATGATCCTCGACGCGATCCATCTCCTGCCCGGAGAGCCCGAAGTGCGCGGATGGGCGGATGAAGCGCGGGCGACCTTCGAGCGCGTGCGGGCGAAGCCTTCGCTCGAACGACTGGATGCAGCGTTAGCGGCCGGCCGCGACCACCTGGCTTCCCTCAGAGATGCCCCAGGGCGACCCGTAGTCGCGCAGGAGGTCGAGGAAGGGGACGGCGTCGAACGCCTCGGGACCTTGCACGCCGGCTCCGGACCAGGTACCTGACGCCAGCAGCTCCAGCGCCACGACGGGATTGATCGCGGTCTGCCATACGACGGCCTGAGAGCCGTACTCGCGCATCGACCACTCGTTCTCGACCACGTGGTAGAGGTAGACCGCGCGGGCCTGGCCGTCCTTGCCGACACCGGTCACCCAGGTTCCGGCGCAGGTCTTCCCGGACATCCGGTCACCGAGCGTTGCCGGATCCGGTAGTGCGGCCGCCACTACATCGCGGGGCGACACCTCCGCCCCGCCCACCCGCACCTTGTCCGTTCGATCAAGGCGGACCTTGTGCAGGACCTCCAGCACGTTGATGAACTCCTCGCCCAGGCCGTACTTGAAGGTGACCCGGTTGGCCGGCACCCAGCGCGGGATCAGGACGACCTCCTCGTGCTCGACGTTGACGCAGTCGACCGGCCCGATGCCCTCGGGAAAGATGAAGGTCTCCGGCTCGCTGAAGGGCTCGGTGGTGTACCAGCCACGCTCCTTCTCCCAGACGAGTGGCGGGTTCAGGCACTCCTCGATCGTGGTCCAGATCGAGAAGGAAGGCGCGAACTCGTACCCCTCGACGACCAGGTTGGCGCCGTCGCGGACGCCGATCTGGTCAATCTCGCTGAACAGGTGGTCGGCAGCGTAGCGCGCAAACACGTCCGAGAGCCCCGGTTCGACCCCCATGCCGACCAGGGCGAGCAATCCGCGCGAGTTCCAGGCGTCAGCCGCCGCGAACTGCTCATCGCCGAGCATCACGCCGGGCAGCTCGTGCGGCCGATCCGGATGCGGCCGCGACAGCGACATGGCCATGTCGAGGTACGTGGTACCCGTCGCGAAGGCAGCGTCGAAGATCGGCATGACGAAGCGGGGATCCACGGCGTTGAGGACGTGGGTGATGTCTTCCGCCTCGATCAGCCCGCGCAGGGCCTGGCGATCCGAGGCATCCACCTGGCCGGCGCGGAAGCGCGGATCATCCGCGCGATCGACGACCATTCGGGCGCGATCGCGGTCGTAGTCGGCGACAACCATCGCTTCGAAGAACGAGCGGCGCTTCGCGATCGGCACGAGCGCACCGCCGACGCCACCCGCGCCGACCACGAGAATCCGCATTCAGAGCCTCCTCGGACGTCGGCGAGCATACCGGCCGGCACGGGCAGGCGACCGAGCTCGATCAGCTCCTGGTGATCGCCTTCCAGTAGCCGACGTAATCCTCGACGAGGCCGTCAGGGAAGACCCGGATGACGGCCTCGAACGAGCCGGAGGCGTAGCGGTAGGACAGGTCGCCGAGGCGCTCATACGTTTGCCGGGCGGGCACGAGACGGAGCTCCGGATACTGGAGCCACAGCGCCGTGATCTCGCGGCATTCGCCCACCCGGAGGCCGAGGCGCCAGATCGGCAGCGAGTTCGTGACCGGTGAGAAACCGAGATCCACGTCGAACGCGTCGGGGTCCTCCAGAACGAGCTTTCCGGACCGCCACCAGGAGCCCGCGGCGTCGGTTGCGATGTCGAACACTTCCGTCCGCTCCGGCAGCACAGCCGTGATCTGCGCCCGACGCGTGGCCGCGGCCGCGTCCAGCTCGAGCTCGTAGTCGAATCGCTGCGCACCGCCCTGGTGAGCGAGGACGGCCACGCCGGCAATCGTGGAGCTGTTCGAGCCGCGCTCGACGGAGCACCACTCGGCGCCCGGCTGGTGCACCCGCTGCCACACGATACGAGTGGGCGGGTCGGCTCCGGTTCGGTGGTTCATGGGCCGATCCTTTCAGGGCATCTCGTCAGGGGCTGTCCGGATTTTTCCGCGTCGCGGCAACGCCGCTCATCGCGTGTTGCGACTCCCTAACCGTGCGTGAACGCCACCTTCAGGTTGGCGACCTAGGATCGGCTTCGCCGGGGGCCGACGACATGAGGGAAGCGATGTCGACGATCGTGGGGGAAGTCCTCGAGACCTGGCGCCACGCTGAGCGCCTGGCTGAACACCTGCCGCCAACGCAACCGGAGCACGAAACCGCGGCGCAGGTCGCCGCGGAGCTGCGATCCGTCTATCGCTCGTTGACAGATGTCGATCCGACGAGTCCTGCGGAGGTCGCCGCGGGTCGCGACGCCATTGCGCGCTCACGGGCGCTGCTGGATACGATCGCCGACGGCGTGGACTAGCTCGCGACCCGTCCGGCGAGGGCCAGGCGTCAGGCCTCCGCGGCGGTCCTCGGCTCCTCCTGCACGGCCTCCGGCGCACCGGTGACCGCGGCTCCAGCCTGGTCGTCCGACGCAGATTGGGGGGCAAATGGCGTTGAGGTCTGCCCCGGGTGGCGCTCAGCGTCGATGACGTGCATCACTGCGTTGATCAGCGCGAGGTGCGTGAAGGCCTGCGGGAAGTTGCCCAGGTGCCGGCCAGTGCGTGTGTCGATCTCCTCGCCAAACAGCTGGAGCGGACTCGCGTGCGCGAGCAGCTTCTCGCAGAGCTGGCGCGCTCGCTCCACCTCGCCGATCTCGACAAGGGCCGAGACCAGCCAGAACGAGCAGATCGTAAAGGTGCCCTCCTCGCCGGTCAGGCCGTCGTCCGTCTGCTCGACCTTGTAGCGCAGGACGAGGCCGTCGACGGTCAGCTCGTTGGCGATCGCCAGGACGGTGTGCCGGATCCGCTCGTCGTCGGGC
Source organism: Candidatus Limnocylindrales bacterium (assembly GCA_036506235.1). Lineage (GTDB taxonomy): Bacteria > Chloroflexota > Limnocylindria > Limnocylindrales > CSP1-4 > CF-16. The sequence continues at coordinate 9,259 of DASXSA010000147.1, forward strand.
GGCAGGAAGCGCAGGAGCGGCATGAGCAGCAGCGACGCGTCGAGCGCATTCGTGTCGTAGTGCTGGGTGAAGACGCCGCGCTCATCGAGGCCGTTGGCCAGGACGTCTGCCCTGATCTCCTCGGCCGCCGCGGCCCAGCGCGCAGCGGTCCCGTCGTCGTCCCGCATCCGGGCGAGCCGCGCGCCACGATCTGCGGCGACCCAGCACATGACCTTGGACGACGTGAAGTGCTTCGGTTCGCCGCGGACCTCCCAGATCCCGCGGTCCGGCTCCCGCCAGTGCTTGAGGGCCGCCTCGACCTGCCGCGCGAGAATCGGCCAGATCCGCTCGTCGAGGTGGTCGCGGGACTTCGTGTGCAGGTAAACGGAGTCGAGCATCGCGCCCCAGACGTCATGCTGACGCTGGTTGTACGCACCGTTGCCGACGCGTACTGGCCGCGCGCCCTCGTAGCCGTGGAGATGCGGCACGGTCCGTTCCTCCGGCACGGGCCCGCCATCGACGGCGTACATGACCTTGAGCTCCTCCTCGCGCTCCGCGGCGTCGGCCACGAAGTAGAGGAAGTCGCTCGCCTCCCAGTCAAAGCCGAGCGTGTACAGGCCCCACAGCGCGAAGGTCGAGTCGCGGATCCAGGAGTAGCGGTAGTCCCAGTTCCGGACGCCGCCCGGCGTCTCGGGCAATGACGTGGTCGGCGCCGCGATGATCGCCCCGGTGGGTTCGTAGGTGAGCCCCTTCAGCGTCAGGGCCGATCGTTCCAGGTACGTCCGCCAGGGGTGGTCGGGAAAGTGCCCGCGGGCCAGCCAATGCTGCCAGTGGTGGGCCGTCCAGACGAGGCGCCGGTACGCATCGTCATGCGTTCGCGGTGCTTCGCGAATGCCCCACGACAGCGCGCAGTAGCGGGTCTCGCCCTGCCTGACGAGCGTGCGGGCGATGGCTCGCGGGCCCTCGAAGCCGAGGTTCATGTCGCTGGTGAGCGTGAGCGTCACGGCGTTCGTGTCGTCTCCGTCGGGGCGACAGACTGCCATGTGGTAGCCGGTCTCGGCGTACTCCCAGCGGCCGAGGGTCCGGCCGTAGTCGAAGACCGGCTCGCAGTCGAGCGTCAGCTGCACCTCGCCGTTCACGCACCGAACCTGGCGCAGCAGGATGTGCTCGGCGTCGTAGTCCGTTGGCGCGCGATGGTGCGCAGTCGAGCGTTCGTCGGTGTGCGCCCACGGCCCGATGAGGAGCACGTCCCGGACGATGACCCAGCCGGTTGGCGTGCCCCAGCTCGTCTCGAGGACGTTCGTGCCCGGAAGGTAGCGGCGTGCGGCTGGAACGGTGGCGTCGGCGGGCCCGAGGCGAAAGCCGCCTGCATCGCGATCCAGGATGGACCCGAACACGCTGGCCGAGTCCATGCGCGGGACGCACATCCACTCGACATTGCCACTGGGCGCCACGAGCGCCGTCGTCTCGCAGTCGGACAGGAAGGCGTAGTCGGCGATCGGCGGATAGCCGGAGCCCGCCCGTCCGTGGCCGCGCAGGAAGTCATCGGCGGCGCTCGAATCGAAGCCGGCGCTCGAGGCCTCGTGGCCGTCGTGCTGGTCGTGCATCTCGCGCATGTTCGACGTCGCGCCTCCGATGCGGGGCGCCAGTCTCGCACCGCCGTGCAAGGCGTGCCAGTCCCCCGCTCGCGCCACTGACCTGCGGGTGACTGGCCGCGGGCACATGCGCCCGCTACGCTTCCGCCATGGTGTCGACGATTTCCAGCGAACGGCAACGCTTCCACGAGCGCCTGGCGCGCGGTCCGCTGCTCTTTGACGGCGCGATGGGCACGCTGCTGTTCAGCCGCGGCATTCCGCAGCGGGCGTGCCTCGACGAGCTTGTCGTGACGCGCCCGGACCTCATCGGCGCGATCCACCGCGAGTATCTCGAGGCGGGCGCGGATGCAATCGAGACGGCGACCTTCGGCGCCAACCGCGTCCGTCTCGCGACGTACGGACTCGCGAACGAGGCGCGCGCGTTCAACCGTCGGGGTGCGCAACTGGCGCGCGAGGCGCGCGACGTGTCGGGGCGCGAGGCACTCGTCGGCGGTTCGATTGGACCGCTGGGGGGTCCGACCCACGGGACCATCCACTACCCCGAGCAAGTCATCCGGGACGCTTTTCGGGAGCAGGTCGAGGGCCTGCTCGAGGGCGGCGTCGACCTATTCGTGATCGAAACCTTCTCCGAGCTCGACCATCTCCTAATCGCGGTCGAAGAAGCAAGGCGGGCATCAGATATTCCGGTCATCGCCGAGCTCACCTTCGGCGAGGAGCTGCAGTTGACTGACGGCACAACGCCCGAGCAGGCAGCCGCGGCCCTGCTCGAGGCCGGCGTCGACGCCCTGGGCGTCAACTGCGGGGTGGGGCCGCTGGCCTGCCTCGAGGCTGTGGAACGGACGGGTCCCGGCGATCTGGTCGTCGCGCGCTCCATCATGCCAAACGCCGGCTTGCCGCAGCGCGTCGAGGGCCAGTTCGTCTACGCCGCCGGCCCGGACTACTTCGGCGAAATGGTCCCGAAGATGATCGCGGCGGGGGCCACCGTTATCGGGGGCTGTTGCGGGACGACCCCTGACCACATCCGGGCGATGCGCTCCGCGGTCAACGTCGCCCTCGCGCAGACGGCAGCGGACACCGCCCGCCACGAGGCTCGGGCGCGCGGGCTGAGCAGTGGGACCGGAGGCCTGACGACCGGACCCCGGACGGCGATCTCGGAGTCGGCCACGCCGCATGCTGTCGGCGAGGCTCCCCCACCCACCCCGTTCCTCAAGAAGCTCATGGATGGCAGGTTCGTCATCTCCGTGGAGATCGATCCGCCGCGTTCGATCCGGATCGAGCGAACCATCGAGGCCGGGCGCCTGCTGAAGTCTGCCGGCGTCGACTGCGTCAACGTCAGCGACTCCGCCATGGCGCGCGTCCGGATGGGGGCGATGGCCGTGGCGTTCGGGATCCAGCACGACCTCGATCTCGAGTGCCTCGTCCACTTCACCACGCGCGACCGTAACCTGATGGCGATCGAGTCCGAGCTTCTGGGCGCGCATGCCCTGGGTGTGCGCAACATCATCGCCCTGACCGGCGACCCGCCGAGGGTCGGCGACTATCCGACCGGAACCGGTGTGTGGGACGTCGACTCGATCGGCCTGATCGAGATCCTCACCCGGCTGAACCGCGGTGAGGACCAGGCCGGCTCGCCCATCGGACAGCAGGCCGGCTTCACGATCGCCTGTGCGCTCGATCCGACCGCCGCCGACCAGAAGACCGAATGGGAGCGCCTGGAGCGCAAGATCGCGGCCGGCGCGCACCTGATCATGACCCAGCCGCTGTACGACATCAGCCAGGTAGAGACGATGGACGCCGAGGCGCGAAAGCGCTTCGGGCAGGCCGGCTTCCCGCTGCCGCTGCTGCTCGGCGTCCTTCCTCTCCAGAGCGCGCGGCATGCCGAGTTCCTGCACAACGAGGTCCCCGGAATCACTATTCCGGAGGGATCGCGGGCCGCGCTCCATGCGGCCGGAGAGCGCGGGGCCGAGGTGGGCCTGGAGATGGCGCAGTCGCTCCTGGAGCAGGCCGAATCGCTTGTCCAGGGGACGTACATCATGCCGAGCTTCGGGCGCTACGCCCAGGCAGCGGAGCTGGTGCGCAGGATCCGCGACCGGCAGGCCGCGCGCGTTTCGAAGGCCACC
>DASXSA010000148.1:0-10540 GCA_036506235.1 Candidatus Limnocylindrales bacterium
GGGTGATGCGTGGCGGAGACTGGCTGACGGCGGGCAGCTGAGCCGGCTGACGCCGGACGGCTGACGCAGGAAGGCTGGGCAGGACGGCTGACCAGGATGCGATGGCGAACGCTCCCTGCGGCTGCGGTTGGCGCCGGGTTAGGCGCGGTCGGAGTGCGCGCCAGCGGGCGTGCTGCATCGGCGCTGATCGAGCGCCGGGTCAACCGGACGTTCGGTCCAGCCGACGCTCCGGTCTCTGATGCGGCCCGGGACGTTCACAGCCGCCTGGCGGTCGTCGACCTCCATGCTGATTCGCTGCTGTGGGGCAGGGATCTCCTGCGGCGCGGGCAGCGCGGCCATGTCGATGTCCCGCGACTGATCGAAGGGCGGGTCGCGCTCCAGGTCCTGGCCGCGTCGACGAAAATCTCGCGCCACATCCGGCTGGAGGACAACGATGACTGGGGCGACGACATACGCTGGCTGGCCGTCGCGCAGGGTTGGCCGCCCTCGACCTGGTTCCGCCTGCTGCCGCGCGCTCTTCACCTGGCGCGCCGGGCGCACCAGCTCGAGGCTCGATCGCTCGGACGGTTTGCGGTCATCACCACCCGCGCTCAGCTGGAGGCGCGGGTGGGCGATGGGTTCACGGGCGGCTCAACCGCCGGGTTGCTCGCGATCGAGGGTGCCCACGCGCTCGACGGCGAGCTGCCCAACCTCGATGTGCTCTTCGACGCCGGCTACCGGGTGTTCGGCCTCGCCCACTTCTTCGACAACGCCTTCGCAGGATCCGTCCACGGCAGGAAGACAGGCCTGAGTGCCGCCGGCCGGGAGCTCGTCGGCCGTGCCGAGGCTCTCGGCATGGTCATCGACGTTTCACACGCATCGCCGACGGCCGTCGCCGATGTCCTGGCGATGGCCACGCGCCCGGTTGTCGCGTCTCACACCGGTCTGCGGGGTGTCGCCGACAACGTCCGCAACCTGTCCGACGAGCACGCGCGCGGCATCGCCGCCACGGGCGGCGTGATGGGGATTGGCTTCTGGCCACGCGCCGCGGGTGGACGCGGCGTGGACTGGATCGTCCGATCGATCCGCTACGCGGTCGACGTGGCCGGACGCGACCACGTCGCCCTTGGCTCCGACTGGGACGGCGCCGTCGCCGTTCCCTTCGACGCGGCCGGGGTGGTCCGGCTGACCGATGGGCTCCTCGGAGCGGGTTTCGACGAGCCGGGCATCGCCGCGATCATGGGCGGCAACGCCCTGCGCGTTTTTCGCGAGGTGCTGCCCTAACCCTGCGGAGAGTCCATCTGCTCGACGATGTATAGCGTGTTGCCGTCCGGGTCGTGCAGAGAGAACATCGGCGGGACGCCGCCTCCCCAACGCATGACCTCGGGCGCCACGTCCACACCGGCCGCCCGCAGTGCACTGTGATCGGCGTCCGCGCTCGTCGTCGACAGGCGAATTCCCGTATCGGTGCCCGTGTTGAACGCCTCGCCCGGAGGGACGAGCGCGATCGTCGTCGAGCCGTCGGCGGGCGCGACCTCGATCCAGCGGTCGGTGCCGCCGAGCGGAACATCCATCCGCTTCTGGAAGCCGAGTTTGCCCACGTAGAACTCGACCGCTCGGTCCTGGTTGCTCACGGGCACGGCGACCGTCGTCAGACCCGTGATGTTCGGCTTCGATTGCACTGCTGCCATCGTCGATCCTCCTGGCGGTCCCCTTCGCTTCGCAGAGCGGATGCTCGTCGATAGGTAGACCGATCTCGCTCACGATTCTGAGCGGACAGGTTTCAGTGGTCTGCAGACGTGAGGTCGTGAGCACGTAACGCGCAACTCGGCCATCCTTACCACTCGCGGGTTGGCAACGGTCGACGAAGGGGGAGGCACGATGAGAGGCAAGGTTCGGCTGGTTGGGGCCGCCTTCGGGCTGGCAGTGTTGTTGGCCCTCCTGACGATTGGGGTCGTCCTCGCCCAGGGCGAGCAACTAGGAGGCAAGCTCCGGACCGGGTCGCAGGTGACCATCGCGTCGGGCGAGACCGTGGACCACGACGTGTACGTGTTCGGCGGACAGGTCGCGTCCAACGGAACGATCAACGGTGACCTCGTGATCGCGGGCGGGACCGTCGACGTGAACGGGCCGGTCAATGGCGATGTGCTCGCGGCCGGTGGCCGGGTTACCGTCAACGGACCGGTCAGCGGCGACGTGCGCGTCGCCGGCGGCGACGTCACGATCACCGGGGAGATCAAGGAAGATCTCGCCGCCGCCGGCGGCCAGGTCACGTTGGCCGGCAAGGTCGGCCAGGACCTGCTCGTGTCGGGCGGCCAGTTCACGCTCAGCGGCCAGGTTGCCGGTGGCACGACCGGAAGCGTCGGTCAGTACAACAAGACCGGAACGATCGCCGGCAACGACGGCATCACCGTCACGGCCCAACAGGCGCCCGTTAACGTTCCGACGGCGGCATCCAACCCCGTGCTGGACGCGATTCGCCACTTCCTGGCCGTCCTGCTCATCGCGATCCTTGCGCTCTGGCTGGCACCACGGACGTTCCGAAAGGCGGAGGCCGAATCGCGCACCCACCCGCTGCCGGCGGCCGGTTGGGGGATCGGGACCATCATCGGCTACGTCGTGGTCGTGATCCTCATCAGCATCGGGGTCATCCTGCTGGCGATCGTGTTCGGGATCTTCGGGTTCGGTGGGCTCCTGGGGCTCGACCTGTTCGGCGGGTTCGTCCTGATCTCGGCCATCACGGTCGCATTGGTCGTAGCGGGCGTGTACCTCGCGGATGCCATCGTCGGACTGGCCGTCGGGCGCCTGCTCCTCGGACGAGCTCGTGGAACGCCGGTACCGGCGACGGAGGCCAACGCGCCGGCCGGTCGCGACAGGTGGGCGGACCTGGCACCGCTCGTGGTCGGCGTGGCGATCGTCGCTGTGCTGACATCGCTTCCCGCGCTCGGAGCTCTGGTCAAGCTGGTGGTCGTCCTGGTCGGACTGGGAGCCCTGTGGCTCGCGCTGCGCACGACACGGGTCGAGGTCGTCCCGGCCGCGCCGCCGCCAGACGTTATCCGTCCACCTTCCGCCTGATCGTCTCGCAGGAGAGCCGGGCCCGACAGAGTGCTTGCGCGAGCAATCAATCTGGCTGAGAATTCGCGGCGATCATGAACGTGGATCTCGGGCTCCTGGTCCTCCGCCTGGCGGTCGGTGGCGTGGTCCTCGCGCACGGGCTGCTCAAGGTCGGCTGGCCAGTGGCGATGATGGGTCGGGGCATGGCTGCCGTCCGAGCGACGTCGGGGTTCTTCGCGAGCCTCGGCTTCAGGCCGCCGATGTTCTGGACGGCGGTGACGCTGGCCGCCGAGATCGGCGGGACGATCCTGATGATCCTCGGCCTCGGCGGTCCCATCGGCCCGGGTCTCGTGTTCGGGGACATGGTCATCGTCACGCTCGTGGCGCACTGGCCCGCGGGCTTCTGGGCGGGCGGCGGCAAGCAGACGGCGGGCGTCGAATTCACGATCCCCCTCGTGGCCGGTGCACTTGGGGTGGCGCTCATCGGCAATTGCGGTTGGTCACTGGATGCCGCGCTGGGTCTGACCTACCCCAACTGGCTGACGCCCGCGTGGCTCGTCCTGATGATCGCCGGCGACGCGGCATTGCTCGCCATCCGGGCGACACGGCCCGCACCGGCCGCCACGCCGTCCGACGCCGGGTAGCAGTGGCACGCATCGAGCTGGACATCGACACCGACGTACCGCCGGACGCGATCATCGCCTCGCTCATCGACTTTTCCGAACGGCGTCCGGATCTCTGGCCCGGCCTGAACCGGAACGAGTACCGGGTGATCGCCCTGGGCGACACGTGGGCGGACGTGCGCGAGGGCAACGGCGGCCCGGTGTGGGCGCGAGAGCACTACGACTGGTCGAAGCCCGGCCAGGTGACATGGACGATGCAGGACAGTGGATTCGCGAGGCCCGGCTCCTTCGTGACGGCGATCGTGACGCCAAACAGGGGTGGAAGCCGGGTCCACGTGATCTGGGAGCGGCGGGGCAGGAACCTGTTCGGCAGGCTGTTGATCGCACTGAACGTCGCCCTGCGAGGCGCGCCAGTCCGTCGCTCGATCGAGGCGGGCCTCAAGGTCCTCGAGGCGGCAGGCAAGGGAGCCGCCAGCACGACCGACTGACTGCCGGCAAGGCCTAGCTGAGCGCGGCTCTCGCCTCCCGCAGCCGGCCTTCCAGGTAGCGGCGCTCGGCGGCGTTCCCCACGAGCTCGACCGCCCGGCGGTACGCAAGTGCGGCCTCGTCCATCCGGCCGAGCCGCCGCAGCAGGTCGGCCCGCGCGGCGTGCATCAAGTGGTACGACTCGAGCTGGCCGTCGCCCCGAATGGCCTCGATCATCGACAACCCAGCCGTCGGACCGTCCGCCATTGCAACCGCGACGGCCCGGTTGAGCTCCACGACCGGTGATGGCGCGAGGCGAGACAGCTCGTTGTAGAGCAGCGCGATCTGCCGCCAGTCCGTGGCCTCGAAGCTCCCTGCGTCGGCGTGAACCGCCGCGATCGCGGCCTGGACCTGGTAGGTCCCCCCGCGCCCCATCCGCAGGGCCCGCTCCAGAGTTGCACGGCCCTCCTCGATCGCGGCCTGGTTCCAGCGCGAACGATCCTGGTCCTCGAGCAGGATCAGGCTGCCCTCGCCCGAGACGCGCGCCGGCCGCCTCGCGTCCGTGAGCAGCATGAGCGCGAGCAGCCCGAGGACCTCGGCCTCGTCAGGCATCAGGCTCAGGAGAACGCGACCGAGGCGGATGGCCTCGGCGCACAGCTCCTGACGGATGAGCGCCTCCCCCGCGGACGCCTCGTAGCCCTCGTTGAAGATCAGGTAGAGCACCCGCAGGACCGCATCAAGCCGCTCCGGGAGGAGGTGGTCGGGCGGGACACGGTACGGGATGCCGGCCTCGCGGATCTTGCGTTTCGCGCGAACCAGCCGTTGTGCGAGCGTCGGCTCCGGAACGAGGAATGCGCGGGCGATCTCGGGCGTCGAGAGGCCCCCGAGCGTCCGCAGGGTCAATGCGACCTGGGATTCCATCGCCAGGGCCGGGTGACAGCAGGTGAAGATCAGGCGCAGGCGATCGTCCGCGACGGGGCTCATCTCGTCCGACCCTCCTTCCGCACTCGCTGGTTCGGCCCGAAGCTCGGTCAGCTGCGCAAGCAGCGCCTGCTTCTGCTCGAAGCGTTTCGCGCGCCGCAGCCGGTCGATCGCCTTGTTGCGGGCGGTCGTGGTGATCCACGCGCCCGGGTTGTCGGGAACACCCGCCTTCGGCCAGCGCTCCAGGGCGACGACGAACGCCTCCTGGACGGCCTCCTCCGCGAGGTCGAAATCGCCGAGCACCCGGATGAGCGTCGCGACCGCCCGTCCCGCCTCCTCGCGAAACAGGCGGTCGACGACAGCGTGGGCTTCAGCCAAACGCCAGTCTCAGCTCCTGAGCTCCAGGCTGGGGCACCGGACCTGGTCGACCCCGACCGGACGACCGTCAACCAGCCGAGCGCGCCCCGGCTGACGCAACGGCCTCGTCGTAGTCCGACGGCAGCTCCCAGATAGGCCTGACCTCGACCGAACCTCGGGACGCGGCCGGAATCCTCGCGGCCAACTCGATTGCCTCGTCGAGATCGCGACAGTTGAGCAGGTAGAAACCGCCCAGCGCCTCCTTCGTCTCTGCGAACGGACCGTCCGTCGTGAGCGTCTTGCCGTCGCGAACGCGCACGGTTGTCGCGGTGGCGACCGGCTCGAGGGCTTCGCCGGCCTGGAACAGCCCGCGGTTCCTCACCTCGGCTGTAAACGCCGCGTAGGCCGCCATCTCTTTCTCGATCAGCTCACGTGGGATCTCCGCATCGGGCGGGCGTTCGGGCTCGTAGAGCATCAGCAGATAGCGCATCGAATGCCTCCTTCTCGAGGGCCGCGGCCTCCCTTGGCCGCCTCGCTGTAGCGACGAACGCCCGGCGTGGAATCGACACTGCCCGGAATCGGTATCTCCGCGATTTTCGACGGTGGGGTACGCGCCGTCTACCCGCGCTATCGTTGCTGAAATGCCGAAACGCGAGGAGATCGTCGAGGCCTCCGGCCGCGAGGTGACGATCACCAATCCGGACAAGGTCTTCTTCCCGGACGCCGGCCACACGAAGCTCGACCTGGTCCGTTACTACGTGGCGGTCTCGGACGGAGCGTTGCGGGGGGCGGGTGGCCGGCCGATGGCGCTGAAGCGCTTCGTCAACGGGGCAGAAGGCGAGTTCTTCTTCCAGAAGCGGGCGCCCGAGAATCGGCCGGAATGGCTGCGGACGGTAGAGCTCTCATTCCCATCGGGTCGGACGGCGGACGAGATCGTCCTCGACGACGCAGCGGGGCTGGCGTGGATCGTCAACCTCGGGTGCATCGACCTCAATCCCCACCCTGTCCGTGCCGACGACCTCGATCATCCCGACGAGCTGCGGGTGGACCTGGATCCGGTGCCGGGCATCCCGTGGTCACAGATCCGCGACGTCGCGATGGTCGCCCGCGAGGCGCTGGACGCGGTGGGCCTCGTCGGCTGGCCGAAGACGTCGGGCTCGCGGGGCATCCACATCAACGTGCGCATCGAGCGTCGATGGACCTATCCGGAAGTCCGACGCGCCGCACTCGCGCTGGCGCGGGACGTGGAGGCGAGAGCGCCGGAGATCGCGAGCTCGAAGTGGTGGAAGGAAGAGCGGCACGGGGTCTTCCTCGACTACAACCAGAACGCGAAGGATCGGACGGTCGCCAGCGTTTACTCCGTCCGGCCGACGAAAGACGCGCGGGTGTCGATGCCCGTGCGGTGGGAGGACATCCCGGACGTCGAGCCCGAGGACTTCACGCTCGCCACCGTGCCGGACCTGTACTCCGAGCGCGGAGATCCAGGGGCCGGTATCGACGACGCGCCGGGTTCGCTCGAGGCGCTGCTTGACCTGTCAGCGCGGCACGAGCGCGAAGGCCAGGGTGACGCGCCCTGGCCACCCACCTACGCGAAGCAGCCTGGCGAGCCGCCGCGGGTCCAACCGTCGAGGAAGCGCCGGGCGGACGCCGACTACGACACGCCCGAGGCCGAGGCGAGACGGGCCAAGGCTCGCGCGGCGATGGAGCGTCGCTTCGAGCGCGTGGCCGAGGAGCGGCGTCCCTTCACGGGCACGCGGCCGACCCCCACCGGCCGTCGGCGCAGCTCCGTTCCCGTGATCGAGATCTCGCGGGCGGCGAAGAAGGACGACGCCCTGGCAGGCCTGGAGCGCTGGAAGGCGCGCCACCCCGAGGCGGCCGGGTTTCTCGAGCCGGCCGACGTGCTGGTCGACGGAATGCGCGGCCGCTCGACGATGTGGTACCGCGTCCGGGTGAACCTCACGCACGTTCCCGATGGCGACCGGCCACCACAGGAAGCATTGGACCCGGACTACGACCCATGGGCTGAATACGAGTGGCCGGATCGCAGCGGCCAGTTGGAGCGGGCGCCCCGCAAGAAGTCGTCCGACTGACGGCCTCCACGCTGTCCTGACGCCAGGGCTGGGTCAGTTGACGAGCGTGACGCCGAAGATCTTCTCGAGCTCGTACGCCGCCGTTTCCTCGAGCTGGTCGTAGCGGCAGGCCTCGGGCGGCTTGTCGGGCCGCCAGCGAACGAACGTGGTGGCGTGCCGAAAGCGGTCGCCTTGGAGGTGGTCGTACGCGACCTCGCAGACGCGTTCGGCTCGGAGGGGCTCCCAGGACAGGTCCTTGCCGCGGTTCCAGCGGCTCGTCGCGCCGGGCATGCGCTGGCCGGACGCATCGGCGCTGCCGAAGGACGACCACTCGGCCCATTCCCGCCACGGGTGGTCGTTCAGCGCACCTTCACGCAGCGGCGTGATCTCCGCGACGAGTGCGGCGCGGCGATCCCACGAGAACGACGACGTCACGCCGACGTGGTGGAGCTTGCCGGCGTCGTCGAACAGTCCCAGGAGCAGCGATCCCACGTGCGTGCCCGGACCGTTCTTGTGCCAACGGAAGCCGGCCACGACGCAGTCCGCAGTGCGCTGGTGCTTGATCTTGAGCATCGCCCGCTTGCCGGGCTGGTAGCCCGCCTCCAGCCGCTTGGCGACGACACCATCGAGGCCCGCGCCCTCGAAGCGGTCGAACCAGTCGGCCGCAGTCGAGACGTCGCGCGTCGCCGGGGTGACGTGGATGGGTGCCCTGGCATGGCCCAGCACGCGCTCGAGCTCAGCTCGCCGCTCGGACTGTGGCGTCGAGCGCAGATCGCGGTCGTCCAGCGCCAGCAGGTCCCAGGCAATGAAGCTCGCCGGCGTCTCCGCTGCGAGCATGCGCACGCGCGACTCGGCGGGGTGGATGCGCAACAGCAGTGCCTCGAATTCCAGGCCGTTCATGCCGACGATCACGATCTCACCGTCGAGGACGCAGCGGTCGGGCAGGTTCGCACGCAGCGGGTCGGCGAGCTCCGGGAAGTAGCGGTCCAGCGGCCGCAGGTCGCGTGACTGCGTGAAGACTTCGTCTCCGTCCTTGAACACGATCGCCCGGAAGCCGTCCCACTTCGGCTCGAAGAGCCAGCCGTCGTCGCCCGGCAGGTTGGCGACCGCCTTGGCCAGCATCGGCTCGATCGGGGGCTGGAAGGGCAGTCGGGAGAGCGCCATCGGCTGACTATATCGGTCGGGCGCCGGGTAGTCGGTCGTGGCACCAATGATCGGTCGCGGGCACCGGACGCGAGTCGACCCCCTTCACATTCGAGCGCCGAGGTTTCACGATATCGGCCGCTCGGGGTTGCCGGGCAGAGGAGGAGGCAGATGAACGGATCGATCGTGCTCGCGCGTCGCGTGCACCTGGCGGCGACCTGGGTGTTCCTCGCGGCAATCCTGTTGCAGGTCTTCCTGATCGGGCTGGTCCTGTTCGCCGGCGGGAACATCGACAACCACCGCCAGTTCGGCTACTCGATCATCTTCGTCGCGCTCGCGGTTCTGCTCACGGCCCTGTGGGCGCGTGTCCCCCGCCGCGATGGCTGGATGGCCGTCGCTGTGCTCGGGCTGTACATCGTCCAGACCAGCTTCCCGCAGTTCAAGGCGTCGGCGCCGGCGGTGGCGGCTCTCCATCCCGTATTCGCGATCCTGCTGTTCTGGCTCGGGCTGGTCGTGGCCAGGCGCGCCCGCGAGCTGTACCAGTCGGCCCTCGCGCAACGATCGGGGTCGACGGTCGTGGAGCCGGCGACGACGGAAGCCCGCTGATGAACCTGCAGCCGTTCCATCAGTGGTTCGTGCTCCTGCACATCCTCGGTGTCTTCGGCTTTCTTCTCGCTCACGGCGCGTCGGTGGCGGTCGCCTTCCGGCTCAGATCCGAACGCGACCCCATTCGCATCAAGGCATTGCTCGAGCTGTCGAACGCCTACCTGAACGCCATGTATGGCGGCCTGCTGGTTCTGCTCCTGTTCGGAATTCTGGCCGGGATATCGGGTGCCTTCTGGACCAGCGGCAAGCTCTGGATCTGGGCCGCGCTGGTGGTCCTCGTCGGCATCGTGGTCGGCATGTACCTCGTGGCCCTGCCGTTTTTCAACAACGTCCGGCATGCCGTCGGCCTGGCGACCTTCGACGACGTCCGAAAGGGCCTCCAGCCGCCGGAGCCTGCGTCGGCCAGCCAGCTCGAGACGCTGCTGGCATCGTCGGCACCGATGACGACCGCGCTGATCGGCGTGGGCGGCCTCGCGATCATCGCCTGGCTGATGGTCCTGAAGCCCTTCTGAACCACGTCGGCGGCGCTCGCGGCCGCCCATGGCAGGATTCGGGGGATGTCTGCGATCAGCGATCGATACGACCGGGCTGCCGAGCGCTACGGCATATGGTGGGCGCCCGTGCTGCAGGCCACCGCGGTCCGGGTGCTGGACCGGCTCGCTCCGGAGCTGCCGAGGGGTGCCGACGGGCTCCGGATCCTCGACATCGGAACCGGCACCGGGACGCTCGCCCTGGAGGCTGTGCGAAGGTGGCCCCACGTGGCGGTCAGCGCGGCGGACGCCTCGAGGGGGATGATCGCCGCGGCGCAGGGTCGCGCCAACCGGACCCTCACCCGGCCCGAGCTGGACCGCCTCGCGTTGGCCGTCGGCGAAGCCGACCGCCTGCCCTACGACAACGCCACCTTCGACGCGGCGATCTCGTCGTTCGTCTTCCAGCTCGTGCCGGACCGGATGGCCGCGTTCGAGGAGGCGCACCGCGTCGTGCGTCCGGGTGGCACGTTCGCATTCGTGACGTGGATGGTGTCGAGTCGGTCGTTTCCGCCGGACGAGGCGTTCTTCGACGTCGTCGACGAGCTGAAGATCCCCGACGAGGAATCGGCGCCGGAGGACCGCAGTGGCGACTTCGTCTCAGCGCGATCCGCCGCCGATCAGCTCCGGCGCGCGGGCTTCAAAAGCGTTCGATCGCGCGAGGAGACCCTCGAATATCAGTTCGATCCCGCGCGGTACGTCGATTTCCTCCAGCAGTACGGCGAGTACGACCTATTCCGATCGCTCGATCGACGGCTTCGGGGTCGGCTCCGCGAGCGGTCGAGTGAGCGCCTTG
>DASXSA010000149.1:0-6268 GCA_036506235.1 Candidatus Limnocylindrales bacterium
GGTCGTCGCCACGGTCCCGAGTCGGACCGGCCAGCAGCAGCCTGGCGAGCGTGATGTGGTCGAATTCGCGCACGTAGCTCAGCTCGTCACCGACAGAGACGCCGTGCGCGCGGGCCCAGCCCAGCGCCTGGCTCAGCCGTCCCTGCGCGATCCAGATCCGGACCTTCATCGCGGGGATCGGCCGAACGTTGGGGTAGTAGTCGCTCGCGTACAGCCGTTCCGCCTCGTCAAGGAGCTCGAGAGTGGCGTCGAGATCTCCTTCGGCCTCCCGGACGCGAGCCATAGCGACGCGCCAGCGATACGGGTTCTGCGCCAGACCGGCATGTTCACCGAGCGCCTCGCTCGACGCCAGGTGTTGCGTTGCAAGCGCGAGCTCGTTCCGCTCGCGAAACAGCTCGCTCATGCCAACGTGCATGTCCGCCACCCCGCGGAGCACCGGCGCAGCCTGTCGTGCCGCGAGGGATATTCCTCGCTCGTAGGCCTGCATCGCCTCGTGGAGACGGCCCTGCGCGATCCGGATGTCGGCGAGGGCGATGGAGCATCCGATCGCGTCGGAGACGTGCCCGGCCGCCTCCAGGCTCACGGCGGCATCCGTCCACCACCGGTGCGCCGCCTCGAGGTCGCCACGGGTCCAATGCGCGAGCGCCAGGAACCCCTCGGCCGACCCGCGCTCCAGATGATCGTCCGAACCGATGACGTCCAGCACCCGCCGGGCGTGGGCGATCGTGCCCGTAACGTCTCCGCGCGCCATCGCCAGCGCGGTCCGATACACGGAGACGGCCCCCGGGAGGCGACGGAATGCCGCTTCGTCGACGACGACCATGTCCTTCGACCGGCCCGTTGATCCGTCTGGCGTCTGTGCTCCCGGCTCCAGCCAGCGCTCGGCCTGGAGCAGCCGCGCTTCGACCCCCTCGGCCTCCCCGCGGACCAGACGCATCGCCACCCAGCCGACTGCCAGCACGGGCCTGGCCTCGAACAGGTCGTCGGGGAGCGCGTTGAGCCAGCTCCGCAGCGTCGCCTCCTGTCGACCCTGGCTCATCGACGGGATCGCGAGCTCGATCAGGTCGGCCGCTCGCTCGAAATCCTCCCCGGCCATGGCATGGCGGATCGCCTCGGACCGGTCGCCGTCTCGCTCGTACCAATCGCTAGCCCGACGATGGAGGACCAGGACGCGGTCGGGCTGCTCGTCCTGGAGGCGTGCCCTGAGCACGTCGGCGAAGAGCTGGTGGTAGCGATACCACTGGCGGCGGTCATCGAGCGGGACCAGGAACAGGTTTGCGCGATCGAGCGCCTCAAGCCTGGCCTTGCCCCCGGCCTGACCCGTCACGGCATCGCAGAGAGGGCCTGTGAGCCGGTCCAGGATCGAGGTGTCCAGCAGGAAGCTCCGGACCTCCTCGGGCTGACCGCGCAGGACCTCCTCAACGAGATAGTCGACGATGTAGCGGTCGTCTCCGGCGAATCCCGCGATGAAGCCGGTGACATCGTCTCGGCCTTGGATCGAGAGCGCTGCCAGCTGGAGGGCGGCGATCCACCCTTCGGTCCGCGCCTCCAGCGCCACAACCTCGGCCGCGCCGAGATTCAGCCCCATCACCTCGTTGAGGTACGCGGCGGCCTCCTCCGGGGTGAAGCGCAGGTCGGCCGCACGGATTTCGACGAGTTCGCCACGCGCCCGTAGACGAGCCAGCGGCAGCGGCGGATCGGCGCGGGTGGTGATTACGAGGTGGATCTGTGGGGGCAGGTGGTCTAGCAGGAGCGCTATCCCGTCATGGATCTCGTGCGCGTCGATGACGTGGTAGTCGTCGAGGACCAGCACGAGGTCGTTCGGCAGAGGTCTGAGCTCGTTGAGCAGCGTGGCAACGACCGCTGCGATCGGTTCCTTGGGCGACTCCAGGAGCGAGAGCGCAGTCGCGCCGACGTCGGGCACCGCGGTCCGCAGCGCCGCTATCACGTAGCGCCAGAAGGATGCGGTCAGATTGTCGTTGGGGTCGAGCGAGAGCCACGTCGTCGCCTTTTCCGGCATGGTTGCCAGCCAGTCGGCCACCAGCGTCGTCTTCCCGAAGCCAGCGGGCGCGGAAACCAGGGTCAGCTTCGACTCGCCACCGCGGTTCAGGCGCTCGCTCAGTCTCGGACGTGTAACGAGACCGCGTCGCTGCCTGGGGACGTAGAGCTTGGTCTCGAGGATGGGGCTTGGCATGACCATCTGACCCCCACCATACGGGTGACGGGCGTCGACCGATAGGGAACAGATCGTCGCAATGAACGCTCGCCGGGAAACTGATCTCCGGTCTCGGCGCGAAGTCGAGCGCAAACCCGACAGGCAACCGACCGCGACTAGCCTTGCCCCGAGTTCCCAAGGCGCGGCGACGACGTGTCTACCGACGTAATGGTGACGGCCGGGGGCTTCGCCGGCCTACGGTGAAGCACAAATAGAACATTTGTACTGGCGCGCCCGACAGGAGTTGAACGTGCCATACCGAACGCCGAGCCCGACCGATTGAGCGTCGCGCGGCGACGGGAGGGCGCCCGCCCGGATCTCTAGCGTTGCTCGAGGCCGGCGCGGCGTCGCCGGACGGCGTCGGTACTCCGCTCGCGTTTGAGCGCCAGCCGACAGTCAAGGCAATGTCGTTGGATGGGCGACGCTCGCTCCACGACCTGATGGCACCGCTCGCACTCGACGATTGCTGCGGCGAGCCATCCGCGCGAGCGCTTGGGGTGGGGGATCGAGATCGCGCTCTCGGTCGTCCCTCGCGAATTCAGTACGCGGCCGGCTCCGGCCCAGCGGAGTGAA
This sequence comes from Candidatus Limnocylindrales bacterium, assembly GCA_036506235.1. GTDB lineage: Bacteria > Chloroflexota > Limnocylindria > Limnocylindrales > CSP1-4 > CF-16. The sequence goes on from DASXSA010000149.1 coordinate 2,789, forward strand.
CCTCAAGGTCGGAGCCGCTCGGACAACAGCGCGGCCGGGGCGGTCGAGCGAGAGTGCCATATCCGAAACGTATCGCGGCGGTGTCGTGACCTTGCCGCCCGGACGCGTCCATCCGGATACCGTTGACCGGACATGGCCCGTCCTCGATTTCTCGTGCTCGTCCTCGCCGCTGCCGCTGCGGCCGCCGCGATCGCCAACCGCACGTACCGCCGCGCCGCGACGGGGCGACGCGTCCCCGGCGGGATCCTCATCGGCGATGCGCAGGCCTACGATCGGCTCAGCCACCGGATCTTCCTCGGCGGCTTCTTCGGGGGGATCGTCGCGGAGATCGGTTCGTCGGCCGGCGACGGCGCGCGGGTCCTCGAGGTGGGCTGCGGGCCGGGTCACCTCTCGATCCGCATGGCTCAGGAGCTCGGGCTGGACATCACGGGCCTCGACCTCGATCCGGCGATGATCGAGGTTGCACGCGCCAACGCCGAGCGCGCTGTCGACGACAACGGGCATCTGCCGACGTTCGTCGCGGGCGACGCCGCTGCGCTGCCGTTCCCCGACGCCTCGTTCGACCTGGTCGTGAGCACGCTATCGCTGCACCACTGGTCCAACCCGAGAGCCGGACTGGCCGAAATCGGCCGGGTCCTGCGTCCGGACGGCCGGGCGCTGGTGTGGGATCTGCGGCCCGGGATCGTCCCGCTTCACCGGCACGTGCCCGACCCACTCGAAGAGACGCGCGACGGCCCGCTCCAAGTCGTCAGCGTGACGCCCTGGCGCTGGCCCTGGCGGTTCAGCTTCACGCAGCGGATCGAGCTGGTCCGAGCAGAGCGAGCGGCGGCGACACCCGCCTGATGGATCGAGCCTGTTGACCGCCGGCTCAGCACCCGCACGCTTCCGGTCGTGCAGGCACGGTTGCTGCCGGCACCTCAGTGCTCCCTCGATGCCAGTTCGAACACGCGGGTCGGACCGGAGAATCCCTTCAGGACCACGTCACGACCGCCATCGAACGTAAAACCTCGCTGGCTGCCCAGATCGCGGACGAGGTCGGACGTCAGGATCCGCCCGGCATCGGCTGCACCACAGATTCGGCTGGCCAGGGTGACCGTCGACCCGAACAGGTCGTCGTTGTGGTCGACCGGTTCGCCGGCGGCGATCCCGATCCGGACCCGAAGTTCCGGATTCGGGGCGTCGGCCGCGCGTGCCGCGAACCCCGCCTGGATCGCCATCGAACAGTCCAGCGCGCTCGCCACGTCGTCGAACGAGGCCATGATCCCGTCGCCCGTGTGCTTCACCTCGCGTCCATGTGCGGCCACCAGCGCACGTCGGATGATCAGGTCGTGCTCGGTGAGAAGGACCATGAACGCCGACTGCCCGACTGCCTCGAGGATCGACGTCGAACCCTGCAGATCCGTGAACAGGATCGTCCTGAAGGGGTTGACGGCCGGGGTATCACCAGCGGTCTCGCTCATCCTCCCGAGCAGCCGCAGGACGTTGTCCTCGGAGACGCTGATGATCTCGTTGGGGATGAGGCCGTGCGTTGCCTTGTGCACGGCCGTGAGCGAGTCACCGCTCGGGGCTTTCGCCAGGCAAAAGGCCTCGCCCTGGTCGGCGTCGAACCAGTATGCGAGGAACTGGACCCCGAACTTGGCGCCCATCTCGAGGTCCGCCGTGTGTGCCTGCGCGACCTGCTCGGCCGTGACCCCGGGCACGTCGTGGCGGTCCATGAACAGCGGCATCTGGTCCTCCTGCGCGGAAGATCGTAGCCATCTCCGGCACCGGTCGGTGCGGACAGAGGTCGGCCAGGAACCGGCGTGATCCTTGCCGTCGCGGATCAGCCCCGCGATGATCGAGTTGAGGCGAAGCTCGACCACCCAATCCCCAGATGCGAGGACGACCATGGACGCACATGAAGAGGCCCTTGGCGCGGCGACGAGTCCCGGGGACACGCTCCTCGAGCGGCTCGCCGAGCGGATCGGCGGGCGGGCAAAGGCGGAGGCCGTGTTTGCGGCGCCGGTCCAGCATGGCGAGGTGACGGTGATCCCGGTGGCCCGGGTGCGCTGGGGACTGGGCGCCGGGGGCGGCGAGGATCGCCGGGCCGACGGGGCCGCGTCCGGATCCGGTGGTGGCGGTGGTGTCACCGCCGACCCGATCGGCTACATCGAAGTCGGCAGCGCGGGGGCCGTCTTCCGGCCGATCGGGCACACCTACGCGAACCCGGGCTTCATCCTCGCCGCGGCGCTCGCAGCAGGCATCGTCATCCGTGCCCTCGGGAGGCTTCGGGGCTAGTCGAGTCCGACCGCTCTTCGGGGGCCGTGACGACTGCAGCGAACTTGCGTAGTATGCCGGCCCAGCCCTGGGGTGCGCCGGGCAGACCGCCAGCATCGAAGATCGCGCGCATCTCGGCCGCCCGGGCGCCGAAGCGGTCGAAGAAGCGGTGCTCGAGATCGACCCGGGTGTGGTTCGGCCCGACCCGCTCGAAGCGGACCTCGATCTCCGTCACGAGCGCAGGATCGAACACGAAGTCCGGCGTGATCTGCCGCGGCCGGGCCGGCAGCGACGATCAATGGCACACAGCACACGACGCACGCGGCGCCGACGACGGTCATCGCCGCCTCGTCAGTCCGGACCATCGCTCAACTCCACGAACGGGAGCGGGCAGCCGAGCCCGCAGGAGCAGTCGGTGAGGGAGTCGCACTCCGCCGCGATGACCGCGGACAGGTCGGCCCGCATCGCCTGCAGGCGGGCGATGCGCTCGTCGATCTCGGCGACCTTGGCGGTCGCCCGGTCGTGCAGCTCACCGGTCGCACGTCGATGGCCGGAGAGGTCGAACATCTCCTGGATCTCGGCGAGAGTGAACCCGAGTCGCTGGGCGGCCTTGATGATCCGGACCCGTCGGATGTCTTCCTCGTCGTACTCGCGCTGGCCGGAGTGACGGCGGAAGGGAGGGACCACGAGTCCGCGACGCTCGTAGTAGCGGAGGGTCTGGATGTTGACCCCGGCCGACCGTGCGACCTCCCCGATTCGCAAGCCGTCGGTCACGCCGGCCAACCCGCGGTCCGGGCGATCCACTCGATGCCCTCGAGGGTGGCACCGGCGCCCTCGGGCGCAATGATGTCGAGCGTCACGGAGTCGGGATCCGACTCGATCTCGAAGCCGAGGAAGGCGCAGCAGCCCTTCTCTTCGATCGCCCAGGCACGGGCCTTGGTCTCGAGATCGGCGTCGCCATCGCGGCGGATCCGGATTCGCAGGCGGTCGCCGCTGCGCGCAACGTCGTCGAGGCGATCCCCGATCAGGTCCCCGAACGCGTTCAGGCGCCCGCCGGCTTCAAGCACCGGCAGCGTGCAGGCGACCTCGGCCGCCGGGTCGACGTGGCTCAGGACAGTCACTACATCCTCCATCTCGTAGACACCGATCTGGGTGCCTCCGACATGACGGTAACCCTGTACCTGAGTATAGATGTCAACCCCCGGGTTGGCCGATCCCATGCCA
>DASXSA010000150.1:0-3770 GCA_036506235.1 Candidatus Limnocylindrales bacterium
ATCGAGGATCTCGGCGTTCAGTCCGAGGCTGCGGAGCTCCTTGATGAGGACCTTGAACGACTCGGGCACCCGCGGTGGCTGGATCTCCTCCCCCTTCACGATCGCTTCGTAGGTCTGTACCCGGCCGAGCACGTCATCCGACTTCACGGTCAGGAGCTCCTGCAGGATGTTGGCGGCGCCGTAAGCCTCGAGCGCCCAGACCTCCATCTCGCCGAAGCGCTGTCCGCCGAACTGCGCCTTGCCACCCAGCGGCTGCTGGGTGATGAGGCTGTACGGGCCGGTGGAGCGTGCGTGGATCTTGTCCTCCACGAGGTGGTGGAGCTTGAGCATGTAGATGTAGCCGACCGTGATCGCCCGGTCGAACGGCTCGCCGGTTCGCCCGTCGCGCAGGTCGATCTTGCCGTCCTCGGGCAGGCCGGCGTCCTTGAGTTCGCGCCGGATCTGCTCCTCGGTCGCCCCGTCGAAGACGGCAGTTGCGGCCTTCTGGCCCTTCTCGTGAAGCGCCCAGCCGAGGTGCGTCTCCAGGATCTGGCCGATGTTCATCCGGCTCGGGACGCCGAGCGGGTTGAGGATGATGTCGACGGGCGTGCCATCGGGCAGGAAAGGCATGTCCTCCTGCGGCAGGATCTTCGCGATCACGCCCTTGTTGCCATGGCGGCCGGCCATCTTGTCGCCGACGCTGATCTTGCGCTTCTGGGCGACCGACACCCGGACCAGGCGGTTGACGCCCGGCTGGAGGTCGTCGTTGAGCTCCCGGCGGAACTCGCGGATCTCGACGACCTTGCCCCGCTCACCGTGCGGCAGGCGCAGGCTCGAGTCCTTCACCTCGCGCGCCTTCTCGCCGAAGATCGCGCGCAGGAGGCGCTCCTCCGCGGTCAGCTCGGTCTCGCCCTTGGGCGTGATCTTGCCGACCAGGATGTCGCCCGGCCGAACCTCGGCGCCGATGTAGACGATGCCCTCCTCGTCGAGGTCCTTGAGGGACTCCTCGCCGACGTTGGGGATGTCGCGTGTGATCTCCTCGGGTCCGAGCTTGGTGTCCCGTGACTCGATCTCGTGCTTCTCGATGTGAATGCTGGTGAACAGGTCGTCCTTCACGAGGCGGTCGCTGATGACGATCGCATCCTCGTAGTTGCCGCCCTCCCAGCTCATGAACGCAACGAGCACGTTGCGGCCGAGCGCCAGCTCGCCGTTGTCAGTGGACGACGAGTCGGCGATGGCCTGCCCGGCGTCGACACGCTGCCCGACATCCACGATCGGGCGCTGGTTGATGCACGTACCCTGGTTGCTGCGGACGAACTTCTGCAGCCGATAGGCGTCCAGCTCGCCCGCGTCGGTCTCGATCTCGATCCGCTCCGCGGTCACGCTGGTCACGACACCCGGTCGGTCCGCGACGAGGACCTGGCCGCTGTCGAAGGCGGCCCGGACCTCCATGCCGGTGCCCACGATCGGAGCCTCCGGCTCGAGGAGCGGGACTGCCTGGCGCTGCATGTTCGAACCCATGAGCGCGCGGTTCGCGTCGTCGTGCTCCAGGAACGGAATGAGGGCGGTCGCGACCGAGACGACCTGCTTCGGGCTCACGTCCATGTACTCGATCTGGTTGGGCCGCGCCTCCGGGAACGTGTCGCGGTAGCGCGACGGAACGCGCTCGGCGAGGAAGTGGCCCTCGTTGTCCAGCGCCGCGTTCGCCTGCGCGACGACGTGCTCCTCTTCCTCGTCCGCGGGCAGGTACTCGATCTCGTCGGTGACGACCGGACGGATCGGGAAGGCGAGCGCCTTCTGCTTCTTGAGCTCGGCTGCGGCCGCGTCGTTGAACGCCTTGCCCGCCTTCAGGAGCGTCTTGCCGTCCTTGGCGACCAGATCGCTGCCGGCCTCGTAGGAGGTCAGGTGCGGGTCGTCCCAGGCGATCGTGCGCTTGACCTTGCGGTAGGGCGTCTCGATGAAGCCATAGCTGTTGATCCGGCCGTAGGTGGCCAGCGAGCCGATCAGTCCGATGTTCGGGCCTTCCGGCGTCTCGATCGGGCAGATGCGGCCGTAGTGGCTGTGGTGAACATCACGAACGTCGAACCCGGCGCGCTCGCGCGACAGGCCGCCCGGGCCCAGCGCCGACAGGCGACGCTTGCTCGTGAGCTCCGCGAGGGGGTTGGTCTGATCCATGAACTGCGACAGCTGGCTGCCGCCGAAGAACTCCTTCATGGCAGCAACGACCGGGCGGATGTTGATCAGCGCGTTGGGCGTCGCCTTGTCGATCTCCTGGATCGTCATCCGCTCGCGCACGACGCGCTCCATGCGCAGGAGGCCGATCCGGAACGCGTTCTGGATCAGCTCGCCATTTGCCCGGATCCGGCGGTTGCCGAGGTGGTCGATGTCGTCGCGCGGGTGGAGGCCGCGGTTGCACTCGATCAGGTGGCCGACGATCGCCGCGATGTCCTCGCGGGTGATCGTCCGCTGGTCGGGCTGCAGCGCGATGCCCATCCGCTCGGCGACTCCATCGAGCTTCTTGTTGAACTTGTAGCGCCCGACCCGACCCAGGTCGTAGCGGCGGAAGTTGAAGAACAGGCTCTCGACGAGCTGGCGCGCGTTGTCACCGGTCGGGGGGTCGCCGGGGCGCAGCTTCTTGTAGACCTCGATGAGGGCGTCCTGCTGGGTGTGCGTCAGGTCCTTGTCCAGGGTGCTTGCGATGTAGGGGTGCTCGGGGTCCGAGTCGATACCCGCGAAGAGCGCGGAGATCTCGTCGTTCGACTCGTAGCCGACGGCGCGCAGTAGCGTGGTCGCTGCGAGCTTGCGCTTGCGGTCGACCTTGACCCACAGCTGGTCCTTGTTGTTGGTCTCGAACTCGAGCCAGGCGCCCCGGTTCGGGATGACCTTGGCCGAGAAGAGCATCCGACCGCTGGTCGGATCCTCGGCCTCGCTGTAGTAGACGCCCGGCGAGCGCACGAGCTGGCTGACCACGACGCGCTCGGCCCCGTTGATCACGAACGTTCCCTGGTCCGTCATGGTCGGGAAGTCGCCCATGTAGACGCGCTGGCGCTGGATCTCGCCGGTCTCCTTGATGAGCAGCTCGACGTTGACGTAGAGCGGCTTGCTGTACGTCAGGTCCTTGGTCCGGCATTCGAGCTCGGTGTACTTGGGCGGGCCGAACTCGTAGTCCAGGAACTGGAGCTCCATCACCTTGCCGGTGAAGTCCTTGATCGGGCTGATCTCGTCGAACAGTTCGCGCAGGCCCTTCTCGAGGAACCAGTTGAAGGAATCCAGCTGGAGCTCGATGAGGTTCGGGATCGGCAGCTTCTCGTCGATCCGGGCGTAGGACTTGCGCCCGTTGCCGTTGGTAACCAGGGCGCGCGCCGACGACTCAGCGGTAAGCAGCATGCACTGCTCCTTGAGGGAGGAGGGAGAGGGTGTGGGGGGCCGCGCTCACAGAAGGAGTAGGATACCGCGCAATTTCCGATTGTCAAACGGAAAAAACCCGTCCGGGCGGTCCCCGAAATCGCCCGCGCGGAAGGTTTGATCGACCCCGTTCGCCCCGGCCGACCGACCCTCCGTCGACGCCAATTCCTTTATCGGCCGGAGAAATGTTACGGACGGATTCGGCGCAGACGAGAGCGCCGCGGCCGCCGTCGGAGGCCGCGTTCATCCCGGCGCACGGTCACCCCGGGACGAAACGCAGGGCACGCGGGCCAAGCCTGGCCCGGCCGCCACAGGTTGTATTGCTGCCACAACGATTGGGAACAATCGTGCGGGTGGCCACCTCGCGACGGGATGGCCACGGCCGC
>DASXSA010000151.1:0-2269 GCA_036506235.1 Candidatus Limnocylindrales bacterium
CTCTCCTGAACCGCTTCTATCAGGCTGCCTCCGAGGCGCTGCTCGCGCACGACGCGGTGCTCGGCCAGATCGCCGGAGACGAGGTGATGGCGATCTTCGTGCCCGGGCTGGCGGGGTCCGGCTATCCGAAGCATGCAGTCGCGGCTGGAGAGGCGCTGCTTCGCCGCCTCGGCTACGGCACCGGAGCGCGCTGGATCGACGTCGGGGTGGGGATCAGCAGCGGCGAGGAGTACGTGGGCAACGTCGGTGGCGGAGGCTTCAAGGACTTCACGGCGATCGGTGACGTCACGAACACGGCCGCCCGGCTCCAGGCCGCGGCTCGCGGCGGCGAGATCGTCATGTGCTCGGCCACGTTTGGCGCCCTGGGAGGTGCCTATCCCGACGCCGAGCCCGATTCGCTCGAGCTGAAGGGAAAGAGTTCGAAGGTCGATACCTTCCGCATCCGGATCGACTAGACGCCGCGGGTCCGAACGTGGACCGGCTAGGCTTCGGTCGTGGTCCCGCAGGTCACCTGGCCCCAGGCGCTTGCCTGGCGGATGAAGCGGCACATGCTCGACCCGATCGGCTCGGAGCCTGCCGACGAGGTCGTCCGACGGTTGTGCGGCGTCCAGGCGCAGGTCGCTTCTTCGGCCGAGCTGGCCGTCCGAGTCCGCCAGAAAGCATCGAAGCCCGGCGACGTCGGCCGCGCCCTGGCGGACGGTCGCCTGATCAAGACGTGGGCGATGCGCGGCGCACTCCATTTGCTCACGCCCGAGGAAGGCGGCGCGCTCCTGTCACTGATGGCTTCCGGTCGAACCTGGGAGCTGCCCAGCTGGCAGCGTTATTTCGGGATGAAGGTCGAGCATTGGGACGTCCTTCGGGCGGCTGTCCGCCAGGCGCTCGATTCGCGAGCCCTGACGCGTGAGGACCTTGTCGCGGCGATCGTCGCCGAGCCTGGGCTCCACCACCTGGGCGACGAGCTTCGGTCGGGCTGGGGAACGCTTTTCAAGCCTTTGGCGTGGCAGGGCGAGCTGGTCTACGGTCCGAGCGACGGCAACCGGGTGACATTCATGCGCCCCGAAGTGGCGAGCCCACGATGGGGCGGAGTCCCGGATCCTGACGAAGCCGCTCCGATCGTCATTCGCTCCTACCTGGCCACCTACGGTCCGGCGACGCCGGCGAACCTTCGCAACTGGCTGTCCCGCGGTCGAATCGGGGCCCGACAGCTGCGAAGCTGGTTTGCCCATCTTGGCAACCAGCTGGCCGAAGTCGATCTGGACGGCGAGCGAGCGTATGTCCGCGCGGAGGACGTCGACGAGCTGGCGGCCACGGAGCCAACCTCCGCGGTGCGCCTCCTCGGCGGCTTCGACCAGTACGTACTCGGCCCGGGCACGGACGACGGCCACGTCGTGTCGGCGGGTCGCCGGTCCGCCGTCAGCAAGGAGGCGGGTTGGATCTCGCCCGTCGTCGTCGCCGGTGGCGTCGTGTGCGGGACGTGGAGCCTCGATCGGTCCACGGTTCGGATCAACTGGTTCAAGGAGAGCGGGCAGCCACGTCAGCGAGAGCTCGAGACCGAGGTCGATCGGCTCGAGTCGATCCTCGGGCAGCCGCTCGAACCGGCGGTGAGTCTTTCGTAGGCGGCACTGAGGAGGCGAGATGGCCGAGCCGATCATTTTCATCACCCACTTTCGGGTCAAGGAGGGCATGCTCGACCAGGTGAGGCAGATGACCGCGAGCGTCATGCCACGCATGGAGGCCGAGAAACCCCAGACCCTGTTGATGCACGCCTACCTGGACGAGGCGGCCGAACGCGGCAGCATCATCCACATGTTTGGCAGTCCCGCTTCGATGGACGCGCATTTCGAGGGCGCCGACGAGCGGTCCAGAGCGGCGTACGAGTCGATCGTGCCGGAGGGATGGGAGATCTACGGAGCGCCCAGCCAGGCAGCCCTCGACCAAATGCGCACCGAGGCGGCCAGGGCCGGCGTGGGCCTGCGCTACGAACCCGAGCAGATGGGCGGCTTCATCCGGCTCGGGTAGCCGCGCGACCGGAGGCTGCAACGCGCCATCACGGGTGACGCGCGACCATTGCCGATAGTGGGCAGGATGAGTCGAACGGGGCAATCGGCCGGCCAGCGCCGACGCAAGACCCAGGTCCTGACCCACGAGACGGCGTCGGTCGTTCGCAGCATCACCAACGCAGTCGTGGTCAAGAACGGAGAGCCGTTCTTCATCTGTCCGCCGGAAGCAAACCTGCCCCTCGATGAGCGGCACGGTTTCGGGCTCTATC
>DASXSA010000152.1:0-2090 GCA_036506235.1 Candidatus Limnocylindrales bacterium
GGCGACGACATGGTGGAGGCGATGAATGCCGTCGGCGTCGACGGCGCGCTGCTCGTCTCCCCGTTCACGATGTACCGCTACGACGCGAGCTACGCGATCGAGACGCACACGCGGCACCCCGGCCGCTTCGGGCTGATCAAGCCGATCGATCCCGCCGATCCCGCGAACGCCGAGACGGTCGCCGACTGGAAGGCCACGCCGGGGACGGTCGGCATTCGCATCATGCTGAACCGCGGCGTGTCCGACGACCCGGCCGATCCCGGGATCAACCGGGTGCTGGCCGCCGGCGCGCGGCACGGGCTGCCGGTGAACATCCTGGGCTGGGGCCGCCTGGCGCAGACGCGGGCGTTGGCGGCCCGCAATCCGGACACCTCGATCGTGATCGACCATCTCGGTCTTCAGCAGCCGTTCGCGCCGCCGCCGCCGGCGCAGCCCTTCGCCGATCTGCCCGAAGTCCTGAAGCTCGCGGCCCAGCCGAACGTCGCGATCAAGATCACCGGCGCCTGCACGCTCTCGCGCGAGGCCTATCCCTACAAGGACATCTGGGACCCGCTTGCGCGAATCTTCGACGCCTTCGGCATCGGTCGCTGCATGTGGGGCACCGACTGGACCCGGGCGGTCGCGCTGCTGACGTACAAGCAAGGCGTCGACGCGTTCCGCGACAGCGATCGCCTGTCCGACAGCGACAAGCGCACGCTCATGGGCGGAACACTGCAGCGCGTCTACCGGTGGCCGCCGACGAAGGCGTAGCGCGATCCTAGGGTTGGTCGATTTTCACCGACCGGCCCGTGGCGGAGGACCGCTCGATCGCGTCGATCAGCTTGTGGCGCCGGACGGCCAGGTTGAAGTCGACGTCGAAGGACCCACGGCCGCGCAGGGCGTCGGCGGCGCGCGCATAGGCCTGGGCGACGTTGTAGGCCGGGCCGCTCGGCGTGCCGTCCGGCACGACCTTGTACTTGGCGGGGACGGGCATGACTGCCACGGGCCCCTTGCCCGTGCCCGCGTACACCTCGCTCCCTCCGGTGTTGAACGAGCCCTCGGCGCGGATGATCAGGGCGCCTTCGCGCCCGTAGATCTCGATCCGGTTGCCGCCCGGATTCGACGGAACGGCGGCGACGTTCACCGACACCTCGGCGCCGCTCGCCAGGCGACCGATCACGTTGATGCTGTCCGGCGAGTCGACCGGGACCGGCGTTCCCTCCGGGGTTCGCCACTCCGGGATCCGCGTCGACACGCGGGCCACGACCTCGACGAACTCTCCGAGCACGGCGCAGAGCGCGTCGATGGCGTGGCCGCCGGTGATGGTCAGGACGTTGGCGCCGTTCGCGCGGACGCCCTGCCAGATGCGGCCGGGGCCCCGCTGGAGCTGGGCCTGCACGACGCAGGTCAGGTTCGCCGTGAGCACCTGGCCGACGTGGCCACCCTGGACGAGGTCACGCGCGTACAGAATCGCCGGGGCGCTGCGCGCCTGCAAACCGACGATGGTCTCGAGGGAGCGCTGGCCGGCGAGTCCCGCCATCTCTTCTGCCTCGGCCAGCGTCCTTCCCAGCGGCCACTCGCAGAGCACGGCCTTGCCGGCCTCGAGGCCGGCCATGACCAGATCCCGGTGACCGGGGACCCGCACGCAGACGACGATGAGGTCGACCTCCGGATGCGCCGCCATGTCCCTGAAGCGGTGGAACGCCTGCTCGGCGCCGAACGCCGCGGCCGACGCCTTGGCGGTGTCCTCGTGCGCGGTGCAGACCGCCTTCAGCTCGTAGCCGGGCAGCGCCTTCAGGGCGGGAACGTGCGCATGCTGCCCCCAGCCGCTACCCCCTTGCGTGACGGTCGCGCCCACGATTCCGACGCGAATCTTGTCGGTCATCTCATCCTCCAGGGTTGCCCGGTGAAATGTGACAGTACCGCACCGCGAGGCCTAGCATGCCCACGAGCGCCATCATTCGCACCGGCCGCGGTACCATCGCCCTGTCAGTCTATGAGATTCGGGCTCAACTTCTTTCCCTCGTTTCGGGCGGCCGACCTGTCGGCCGCCGAGTACTTCGACCAGGTGCTGCGATTGTCCGAGCGGGCCGACCAGCTCGGGCTCAGCT